>NZ_JBPQTP010000030.1:0-60276 GCF_051386395.1 Micromonospora sp. URMC 106 | reverse complement strand
GCGCGCGGTGGCCGCCGCGAAGAGCCGGTGCAGGAAGCGGTTCAGCTCGCCGGTGCCCCGGTCGAGATCGTCCACCGCCACCACCACCGGCTGCCGAGCGGCGAGCGCCAGCAGCGCCTCCCGCGCCACCTCGGCGCCCCGCGCCGCACCGCGCGAGGCGTCCGGCCCGGTCAGCAGCTCCTCCAGCGCGTACACCGCCTCGGTCCGGCCGGCCGGCGGCACCAGGCCCGCGAGGGCGGCGGTGAGCCGCCGGCGTACCGCCGCGGGCGGGTCGTCCGGGTCGAGGCCGGCGAGCCCGCGCACCAGGTCCGCGACGGGCGCCAGGGCCCGCGGGTACGGCGGGCAGGGCGCGACGCACCAGCGCACCGGCACGTCGTCCACCGTCGCCACCGCGCGCCGCAACTCGTGCAGCAGCCGGCTGCGCCCGCTGCCGGCGGGGCCGACCAGCGACAGCCAGCGCGGGCTGCGGTCCCGCGCGGCCCGGACGATCAGATCCCGGGCCGCGGCCAGCTCCCGCCGCCGCCCGACCAGCGGACCCTCGTGCCGGACCGGGGCCGGCCGGGCCGTGCCGGTGGCGTGCCACACGTCGACCGGCAGCGCCTTTCCCGCGAGGGCCACCGGCGGTACGGGGCGCTGGTCGATCAGCCCCGCGGTGGCCCGTCGGGTGGCATCGCAGAGCGCCACCCCGCCCGGCGGGGCGTACTCCTGCAATCGGGCGGCGGTGGTGATCACCGCGCCGCTGGCCGAGGCGTGCCCGCCGTCGTGCGTCGCGGCGAGGTCCACCAGCGCCTCGCCGGTGGCGATGCCGACCCGGACCCGCAGCCGCGGCGTGCCGGGCAGCCGGCGCCGGTCGAGGGCCCGCTGGATCTCCAGCGCCGCCCGCACCGCCCGGTACGCGTCGAACCCGTCGGACTCGCGGGCCCCGAACAGCGCCATGACCGCGTCGCCGATGTACTTCTCGACCACCCCGTGCCACCGGCGCAGCACCCCGGCCACGGTGTCGAAGTAGGCCCGTTGCAGGGCACGCACGTCCTCGGGGTCGAGCCTGTCGACGAGCGCGGTGGACCCGACGATGTCGGCGAACAGCACGGTGACCGTGCGTCTCTCCTCCGGCACCGGCCAGCCTGCCGGCGCGACACGTTGTGGACCAGCGACGATGGTGGGCGTGGGCATGGGCATGGGCATCGCACCTGCCTTTCCCCCCGCTGGCTGACGACGCCTCGGACACTGTCACCGCGGGGCCGACGGGGGATCTGCAGAACGACGTATGTCGGCCACCCCCAACCTTTGGTCGCGATGTCGGCGCGAGGAGTACCACAGGGGCGAAAGACCCGTAGAACGGTGCGGGGACGTGTGACTAGGCTGCGTGCCATGGCCAGCGATGTGGACGCCGCACCGCTCGTCGGCCGGGCCGACCTGGTGACAGCGGTGCGGTCCGCGCTGCTCGGCGAGGTCGCACAGGGGCACACCGCTGCCGTCTTCCTCACCGGCGAGAGCGGGGTGGGCAAGACGCGGCTGCTGCGCGAGGTGAGCAACCGGCTGCGCGACGCGGGCGCCCTGGTGCTCACCGGGTCCTGTCTGGACATCGGCGACGCGTCGCCGCTGCACCCCCTGCTGCAGGCGCTGCGCCGCTTCGACGCCGAGCTGACCGGTGCCCAGGCCCGGACCTCTTCGGCGGTCCGCAGCCTCCTGCGGGTGTTCGTCGACGAGACCGCCGGCCCGGACGGCGCGGGGGCACTGCTGGAGCGGGTCTCCCGGGGGCTGCACCTGATCGCCGAGGGGCGCCCGCTCGTGCTGGTCCTGGACGACCTCCAGTGGGTCGACCGCAGCACCCGCCAGTTGCTGCTCTACCTGCTCGCCGGCCTCGGTGACCTTCAACTCTCCGTGCTCGCCGCGGTGCGGGCCGAGTCGTTGCAGGGCGCGCACCCGCTGCGCCGGGTGCTCACGGAGCTGCG
Organism: Micromonospora sp. URMC 106; assembly: GCF_051386395.1. NCBI lineage: Bacteria > Bacillati > Actinomycetota > Actinomycetes > Micromonosporales > Micromonosporaceae > Micromonospora > Micromonospora sp. URMC 106. Next base: position 58,321 of record NZ_JBPQTP010000030.1, on the reverse strand, counting down.
CCGGCTGCGTACGGTGCGGGTGCTCGACCTGGCTCCGCTCGACCGGGCCGGCACCGACCAGCTCGCCGCCGCGGTGGTCGGCCGGCCGCTGGCGCCCGAGGCGGCGGAGCTGGTGTGGCAGCGCAGCGGCGGCAACCCCTTCGTGGTGGAGGAGCTGGCCCGCGACCTGCGCGACGGCCGCGACGGGCTCTCCGACACGCTGCGCGAGATCTTCCTGGCCCGGGTCGACGCGCTGCCGCAGCACGCGCACGCGGTGGTGCACGCGGTGGCGGCCGGCGTCGAGCCGGTGGCGCACTGGCTGCTGGCGCGGGTGACGCGGCTGCCCGAGGACGAGCTGATCGAGGCGGTCCGCGCCGCCGTCGCCCACCGGCTGCTGGTCGGCGCGGACGACGGCTACCGGCTGCGGCACCGGCTGGTCGCCGAGGTGCTGGAGCACGAGCTGCTGCCGGCCGAGCGCGCGGCCCTGCACCGCCGCTACGCCGAGGCGCTCACCTCGGCCCCGGCGGAGCTGCACCAGGCCCGCCTGGCGCACCACTGGCGGCTGGCCGGCGAGCCGGCGCGGGCGCTGCCGGCGGCCATGGCGGCCGCCCGCGAGGCCGAGCGGCTGCACGGCTGGGCCGAGGCGCACCGGCACTGGTCGGTCGCGTTGCAGCTGGCCGGCGGGCCCGGCATGCGCCCGCCGGACGTGGACCGGGTGACCCTGCTGGAGCACGCCGCCGAGGCAGCCCACCACTGTGGCGAGCACGCCCGCGCGCTGGCCCTGCTCGAGGAACTGGCCGACGCCGACCGGCCGTCCTGCGCGCTGCACATCCGGCGGGCCCGCTACCTGGCCGCCGCCGGCCGGTCGGCGCTCGCCGAGGCGGAATACCAGCGCGCCCTGGAGGCCCCCGACTGCACGCCCCGGGAACGGGCCACCGCCGCCGCGCACCTGGCGGAGCTGCTGCTGCACCTCGGCCGGTACGCCGACGCCGGCCGGCGGGCGCGGGAGGCGCTGGAGCTGTCCGCCGCGGTCGAGGGCTCCACGTCGGAGGTGGTGCTGGCCAGCGCGGCGCTCGGGTTCTCCGAGGCGTACCTGGAGGACCCGGACGCGGGGCTGGCGGTGATGCGCCGGGCGCTGGAGACGGCCGAGCGCTCCGGCCGCCCCGAGGACGTGGCCTGCGCGTACCTGCACCTGGCCGAGCTGCTGACCGGGCCGCTGAACGTGCTCGAGGAGGGCGTCGTCGTCGCCCGGCGGGGTGCCGAGCGGGTGGCCGAGCTGGGCCTGGGCCGCACCTGGGAGACCCGGCTGTTGGCGATCGCCACCAACGGGCTGTTCCGGGTGGGCCAGTGGGCGGAGGCGGAGAAGGTCGTCGCGGCGGCCCTGCGGCACCGACCCTCCGGCGCGGACGCGGTCGAGCTGCTGCTGGCCCGCTGCCGGCTGTCGGTGGGCTACGGCGACATCGAGGCCGCCGACCGCGACCTGGACGCGGTGGCCACCGTGCTCGCCGGCGGCGGGGCGCGGCACGTGATCCCGCTGCTCACCCTGCGGGCGGGGCTGGCCATGTGGCAGGGGCGGCACGACCTCGCCCGGCAGGCGGTGCAGCGGGGCCTGACCGAGAGCCGCTCCGACGACGTGGGCATCCTGGCCGCGCTGGTGTGGCACGGCCTGCGGGCCGAGGCGGAGGCGCACGCCAGCCGGACGATCGCCGTGGACGAGACCGCGGTGCGCCGGCTGCGGGAGGTCGCCGAGCGGGTCGCCCGCAAGAGCGAGCACGCCGCCCGGCCGGTGCGCGACGTGGTCGACGGCTTCCTGGCGCTGTGCGCCGCCGAGGTGAGCCGCCTCGACGTCAGCGACCCGGAGCTGTGGGCCCGGTCGGTGGCGCAGTGGGACCGGCGCCACCACCCCTATCCGGCGGCCTACTCCCGGCTGCGCCAGGCCGAGGCGCTGCTGGCGCGGCGCAGCCGCAGCGCCACGGCGGGCAAGCTGCTGCGGCAGGCGTACCAGGTGGCGCAGGGGCTCGGCGCCGTGCCGTTGACCTCGGAGATCCGGACCCTCGCGGGCCGGGCGCGGGTGTCGCTGGAGGACCGGCCGGCCGCCGCCGCGCCGGCTGCCGGTCCCGAGGGGGACGAGCTGGCGGTGCTGACCGCCCGGGAGCGGGAGGTGCTCGCCGCCGTCGCCGAGGGTCTGACGAACCGGGAGATCGGCCAGCGGCTGTTCATCAGCGAGCGGACCATCGGCGTGCACGTCTCGCACATCTTCGACAAGCTCCAGGTCCGCACCCGGGTGCAGGCCAGCGCCATCTTCCTGCGTAACCGGCCCGGCTGAGGCGCGCGTACGGATACGTCGTTCTACTGATCCGGCCGCCCGCCGTCGGCTGGCAGAGTGTGCGGCGTCGCCGACGGCACGGGGTGCCCGGACCACTGTGGAGGAGAGATGACGGAACCGGTGTGGGGGCCCGTGCATCGGGACATCGTCGACCTGCTCGGCGACCACCCCGCCGACGTGCCGGCGGTCGTCGACCACCTCACCAAGCTCCAGGACCTGCTGGTCCGGCTGCCTCCGCTGGAGGCGAGCTGCCCGTTGGCCGACTTCAACAAGCTCTACCTGACGATCACCGAGAGCGTGCTGAACGGGCTCTACGACGACCGCTTCTCCGACCCGGTGTTCCTGTCGCGGCTCGACGTGGAGTTCGCCGCCCGCTACTTCGACGCGATGCGGCTGTGGACCGATTCCAGCCCGGGCACGCCGAAGGCGTGGGCGTGCCTGTTCGAGCGGATGCGGGGGCCGGACGCCCGCCCGCTGCCGTCGGCGGCCGCCGGGGTGAACGCGCACATCAACTTCGACCTGCCGTTCGCGCTGGTGACCACGTTCGACAGCCTGGAGTCGGAGCCGGTCGACGGCACCGACCAGCACCGCGACTACCTGGAGATCAACAACATCTTCGCCGACAAGATCCCCGGCCTGCGGCGCGGCTACCTGGAGCGCTGGCAGCTGCTCATCGACATGCTCAACGGCGACATCGACGACTGGTACCAGGGGGAACTGGTCGAGTACACGCGCGACGTCGCGTGGCGCAACGCGCAGAAGATCTGGCGGTGCCGGCACGACCCGGCCGCCCACGAGTGTGAGCGCGCGCGGCTGGACGACACCGCCGCGGCGCTCGGTCGGCTGCTGCTCTCGCCCCTCGGGGCGTTCCTGCAGTAGCCGGGACGGGGGGTCCCCGCGCTCCGCACCGGCAACCAGGCGGAGCGCGGGGACGCGTCCCGGGCCGCCGTCGCCGCGCGGACCCGCCGGCCCGGGGGTGTCGGCACGGCGGCCGGGCTCTGCCTCCGTCTCGCCGAGCCGCTGCTCGCCCTGCTGCCCGGCGGCCGGCTCCGGCACCCGGGTGCGACCGTGACCGTCGCCGACCCGGCGGCCCTGGCCGCGGCGCTGTCCCCGCCGGGGCTGTCGAGCTGAATCGTCTGCGACATCAGCCGCCGCGGCGGAAGGCTTTCCTGCCTGGTGGGTGGGGCACGGGGCACCGGGTTCGCCGTTCCGGCGGGCGGCCGGCGGGGGACCGCCTACGGTCGGGTCAGGGCCGCTAGGTGGTGGGGACGGGGCATGGCTGACGAGCACGGGGCGAGACCGCGGCGCACGCGCGGCCGCCGCCCGCCGCCCGCCGGCCCCGGGCGGGACCTGCGCGCCGCGCGCGACCCCACCCGTCCCGGCGGCCGCAACGGCCGCCCGGTCGCCGTCCCGGAGGTCGTGGCCAGCCCCAGCCGGCCGGCCGCCCCGCTCAGCCCGCTGCGCCGGTGGCTGTTCCTGCACCGGGTGCAGCCGGTGGGCCCGGAGGCGGCGGAGGGCCAGACCCGCTCGCACGCCTGGTGGCAGGTCATGTGCCTGACCGGCGTGGACTACTTCTCCACCCTGTCGTACCTGCCCGGGATCGCGGCGCTGGCGGCCGGGGCGCTCTCCCCGCTGGCCACCCTGCTGATCGTCGCGCTGACCCTGCTCGGGATGCTGCCGATGTACCGGCGGGTGGCCCGGGAGAGCCCGCACGGGCAGGGCTCGGTGGCGATGCTGGAGCGGCTGCTGCCGTTCTGGCGCGGCAAGGTCTTCGTGCTGGTCCTGCTCGGCTTCGTGGCCACCTCCTGGATCATCACGATCACCCTCTCCTCGGCCGACGCCACCGTGCACCTGCTGGAGAACCCGCTGGTGCCCGAGGGCGTCGGCGGCACCGGCGTCGCCGTCGGCGTCACCGTCGTGCTGCTGCTGGTCCTGGGCGGGGTCTTCCTGCTCGGCTTCCGCGAGGCGGTGGCGGTGGCCATCCCGCTCGTCGCCGTCTTCCTGGCGCTGAACGCGGTGATCGTCGCGGTCTCGGTGGCCGAGATCGCGGCGGAGCCGGGGACGCTGGCGGACTGGACCGCCGCGCTGACCGCGGGCGGCGACCCCGGCGACGTGGCGCTGACCGCCGTGCTGGCCTTTCCGCTGCTGGTGCTCGGGCTCTCCGGCTTCGAGACCGGGGTCAGCATGATGCCGCTGGTGGCCGGCAAGGGCGCCGACCGCGAGGCCCGGCTGGCGGCGCGGATCCGCAACACCCGCCGGATGCTGGCCACCGCCGCGCTGGTCATGTCGGTCTACCTGGTCTCGACCTCACTGGTCACCACGGTGCTGATCCCCGCCGGTGAGTTCGCGCCGGGCGGGGAAGCCAACGGCCGGGCGCTGGCGTACCTCGCCCACGAGCACGTCGGCGAGGCATTCGGCACCGTCTACGACGTCAGCAGCGCGCTGATCCTCTGGTTCGCCGGCGCCTCCGCGATGGCCGGCCTGATCAACATCGTGCCCCGCTACCTGCCCACCTACGGCATGGCGCCGGAGTGGGCGCGGGCGGTGCGGCCGGTCGTGATCGTCTACACCCTCGTCAGCGTCGCGATCACCGTGGTCTTCCGGGCCGACGTCAACGACCAGGCCGGCGCGTACGCCACCGGGATCCTCGCCATGATGGTCTCCGCCGCCGTGGCGGTCACCATCTCCGCGATCCGCCGCCGGGAGCGCGCCGCCGCCGTCGGCTTCGCCGTGCTCACCCTCGTCCTGCTGTACGCCCTGGCCGAGAACGTGATCGCCAAGCCGGACGGCATCACCATCTCGGCCCTGTTCATCCTCGGCATCATCGCCGTCTCGCTGATCTCGCGGGTGAGCCGGACCACCGAGCTGCGCGCGGAGCGGATCGAGTTCGACGAGCCGGCGCGGCGGTTCATCGCCGATTCGCTGGCGCACGACGGCCGGCTGCACCTCATCGCCCACAAGCGGGCCCGCGGCGCCGTGAAGGAGTACACGGTCAAGGAGCGGGCGCAGCGGGGGATGAACCCGGTCCCCGGCGAGGGCGACGTCCTCTTCCTGGAGATCGACGTGGTCGACCCGTCGAAGTTCAGTGAGGTGCTACGGGTGCACGGCGTGGAGGTCGGCGGCTTCCGGGTGCTGCGGGCCAGCAGCCCGGCGGCGCCGAACGCGATCGCGGCGATCCTGCTGGCGCTGCGCGACGCCACCGGCGTCCGCCCGCACGCCCACTTCGAGTGGTCCGAGGGGAATCCCCTCGCGCACCTGCTGCGCTACCTCATCCTCGGCCGGGGCGACACGCCGCCGGTGGTCCGGGAGATCCTGCGCAAGTCCGAGCCGGACCCGACCCGCCGGCCGGGCATCCACGTCGGCGGCTGACGCGGCGGCGCGTGCCGGTACGGGGCCGTTCGACCCGGTCTACGCCTTCCTCGAAGGTGAACACTACGTTTCTTCATCTTCGACTGACTTGCCCGAGTTTCGCTCGTATCGTGACCTTCGGAGGCCGACGGGATGTCCGCCACCCCGCGCCCGGATCGGGGCGGTCGTGTCGTGCACGCGAAAGGCAGGGGAAGCCTGATGTCGACGTATCGAGGGAGCCGGCGACCGGCACGAGCCAGGCGGCGGTCCCGGTGGTTCTTAGCCGGTGGGCTCGTCGCGGGCAGCCTGGTGGCCGGGATGGCCGGGACGGCGGGCGCCGCCGCGGTGGCCGCGGACCTGCCCGCCGCCTCGGACGCGCGGTCCCTGGTGCTGCGCGGCGACGACCCCGGCGCGGGGCACCGCGACGACCTCCGCGAGCAGCGCCGCGCCGACCTCGGCCCGTGGCACTCCGGCGACTTCGCCGGCGAGCACCGCGGCGGCGGGGAGGACGGCGACCGGCACCCGGACCGGGGGCCCCGGCCCGGGCACCGCGGGGAGGTCCCGGTGCCGTGCGACCCGGGGAAGCTGATCGCCGCGCTGGTCCGGGCCAACGCCGAGGGCGGCGCCGACCTGCGGCTCGCCCCGAAGTGCCGGTACGAGCTCACGCACGCGTTCCAGCAGCCCGACGACTACGACGGCGGGATCCGGGACGCCCGGGAGGCGGCCGACAGCGCGGAGAACCCGGGCGACGCCGAGGCGCCACCGCGCAACCCGCAGCACGACAAGGCCGGCCTGCCCGTCATCTACCACCCGATCACCATCCGGGGAGAGGGCGCCACCATCGTCCGGGACGCGCACGCCGAGGCGTTCCGGTTCTTCACCGTCCGCGACGGCGGGGAGCTGAACCTCTCCGACGTCGTGCTGCGCAACGGCCTCTCGGCCGCCGAGGGCGGCAGCATCCACGTCGTGCACGGCGCGTCCGCCGTGGTCGAGCGCATCACGGTCGTCGGCAGCACCTCCCTCTCGGCGGAGGGGGGCGGCGGCGGGATCTTCAACGACGGCAACATGGTGGTCGCCGACAGCACGTTCGTCGACAACCACGCCGCCGGCACCGCGGGCAAGGGCGGGGGCCTGCTCAACGGCGGTGTGCTGAGTCTGCGCACGTCGGAGTTCCGGGACAACAGCGCCGTCGCGTACGGCGGGGGCCTCGGGAACTACCGGGGCGCGGCCGAGGTGCACAAGAGCACCTTCGCGCACAACAACGCGGCGCAGGGCGGCGGCATCGCCAGCTTCTCGGCCCGGACCAGGGTGGCCGACACCAAGGTGCTCGGCAACACCGCCCAGACCGGTGGCGGCATCGCCAACTCGGACGCCCTGATCTTCCTGCGCGGCCTGCAGGTGCGCGACAACACCGCCACCGGCAACGGCGGCGGCATCTCCACCTTCCAGGGCCTGCTGCCGCTGGACGACAGCGTCGTGGCGGGCAACACCGCCCGGGGCTCGGGCGGCGGGATCCACGCCGTGAAGTCGAACCTGCTGGTGCGCCGCAGCGACGTCGACCGGAACCACGCGGTCGGCGCCGCGTCGAAGGGCGGCGGCGTGTTCGTGTCGCTGGGCCAGGTCTCGTTCTACGCCAGCCGCGTGGTCGACAACGCCGCCACGGTGAAGCCGGGCGGGCTCTTCGCCGACAAGGCGCGGGTCAAGATCGACGACGAGACCGACATCATCGACAACGAACCCACCAACTGCGAGGGCAGCCGGGTCCCGGTGACCCACTGCTTCCGCTGACGGCCGGTCGCCGGTGGTCGGTCGGGCGCTCGCTCGGCCGACCACCGCCCGTAGGGGGGAGCGCGGCACACCGTCGGCGAGGGGCGCATCCCGTCCCGCCTCCGACGATCCTCGTGATCGTCGCGGCGGGGCGGGGTGCGCCCCTCGACGCGTGCCCGCGTTCCGTCGTCGCCCCGGCGCCCCTTCACGCTCGCCCGACGGCGGCTCAGCCGAGGGCGCGCAGCCGGCCGGCGAGGTCACCGGCGAAGAAGTCGAGGAAGCCGTCCGGGTCGGGGCCGGCGTTCTGCAGCACGATGTGGTCGTAGCCCGCCTCGACGTAGGAGCGGACCTTCGCCACGTGCGCCTCCGGATCCGGGCCGACCGAGAAGAGTTCGCGGATGTGCCGCTCCTCGACGTACGCGCTGGCGGCGTCGAAGTTGACCGGGTTGGGCAGCTCGCTCATCACCTTCCACCCGGTGACCATCCAGCGGCTGGTCTCCAGCACCGCGCGTACCGCCTGCGCGTCGTCGGGGGCCCAGGCCATCGGCACCTCGGCGTAGCGGGGACCGCCGCCGCCCGCCTCGCGGTAGTGCGCGACGATCGACTCCTTCGGCTCGGTGACGAACAGGCCGTCGCCGAGTTCCGCGGCCATCGTCGCCGAGGCCCGCCCGCTGGCCGCCACCGCGATCACCGGCGGGGTGTCCGGCAGGTCGAAGACGCGGGCGTCCTCCAACTGCAGGTGCTTGCCCTCGTACGACTGGTAGCCGCCCTGCCAGAGCAGCCGGATGATCTCCAGCGCCTCGCGCAGCCGCTCGTGCCGGCCCCGCACGCTGGGGAAGCCCTGCCCGACCACGTGCTCGTTGAGTCGTTCGCCGGCTCCGACGCCGAGGGTGAAGCGACCGTCGGAGATCAGCGCCATGGTCGCCGCGGCCTGCGCGATGATCGCCGGGTGGTACCGGACGGTCGGGCAGGTGACCCCGGTGGCGAGGCCGAGGGTGTCGGTCCGCGCCGCGATCGCCGCCAGCACGCTCCAGGCGAACGACGAGTGCCCCTGCACGTCCAGCCACGGGTGGAAGTGGTCGCTCATCTCGACGAAGTCGAAGCCCGCCTGCTCGGCGCGGACCGCCTGGCGGATCATCTCCTGCGGTCCGTACCCCTCCGCGGCCAGCTTGTAGCCGATCTTCATCCCGGTGCTCCCGTCCCGTGCGGCGGTGGAGCAACGCCCGTTCCCGCCGCCCCCGCCGGCAAACGTCGCCCCTGGGCGACCCGCCGTGGCCGCCGGCGCGGCCAACAACCCCAGCCTCCTAGGATGCCCTACGCGTGGTGCGGGCCGTCACCCCCGCCACGCGCGGCGGCGCACGGGAGACCCCGCCGGCCGGGGCGTGCGGCCGGGACTCCGGCGGGAGAGGCCGACGTGCCGAGCGGCGTACGGACACGGATCGGCCCGCGCCGCAGTGGGCGCGGGCCGGGGGAAGCGCGGTCCTACTCGGACGGCTGGGGCAGCTCGCAGTCGACCTTGGGGTTGGCGCCGATGTAGTTCAGCGGCCCGGCGACGATGGTCACCAGGATCGTGCCGGCCTCGGCGCAGTTGGTGTCGTCACCGCTGTAGTAGCCGCGCTGGCCGGCGGCGACCGCGCCGATGATCAGCCAGATGACGACGAGGACTCCGAATATCGACGTGCCGCGCATCGCTGCCTCCGCAAAGGGTGTGGTGGTTCGAGGTGCAGGACGTTGTACCCAGTCGCGATGAACGGCTAACGACGCCGCCGATCGACCACCCCGGATCCGCCGTTCGACAGCCCCCGGAGGGCTGTGCGGGCCGCCCGCCCCTGCCGGTGCGCTATCGGATCGGCGACCGACGGCCCCGCACGGTGGCCCGGCGGGCGTAGAACTGCGTCAGGGCACGGCGCAGGAGGACACCATGGAGGCCCCGCACCTGTACATCGACCGCCTCGAGGACGTCGCCGTGGCGGCCCGCGCGCTGGCCGGGGGCGCGGTGGTCGCGGTGGCCTTCGGCAACTTCTACGCCGTCGTGGCCCGCCCGGACACGGCCACCGTGCGTCGGGTCAACGTCGCGAAGGGCCGCCCCGCCGACCAGATCGGCAGCATCACCACCGCCTTCCGGCGGATCCCGGCGATGTTCGACTGGTCGCGGGTGCCGCGCCGGCTGCCCGAGGGCCGGGTGCGGCAGCTGATGGGCGTCCTCTACGGCGCGGGCCCGTTCGGCTTCCGCGGCCCGGCCGTCGACCGGCTGCCCGCCCACCTCACCCGGCGCGACCGGGGCGTACGCACCACGCAGGTGATCGCGCCGGGGTTGGCCTGCCCGTCGAACGCGTTCTTCGAGCGGGTGGTCGCCGAGACCGGGGTGGACCACCTCTACATCACCTCGGCGAACCGTTCCCGGCACCGCACGGGGGCCGCGGAGGAGCCGGCGCACTGGAAGGCCGAGGGCGTCGCCGAGGACTTCGCCCACCTCGACGACCTGGTGGTGCTCGCGCACCGGGACGAGGCGGCGGCGCGGGCCGCGCACCCCGGGCACCTGCCGACCTCGGTGACGCTGCTGTCGTTCCACGCCCCGGCCGGCGAGCCGGAGGAGCCGCCGGTGCTCACCGTCGACCGGCACGGCTCGCTGCACGTCGACGACGTGCGTCGGGCCGCCGCGCCGCTCGGCCTCCAGGTGCGGCTCGGCCCCGCCGCCGGCCGGCGCCTGGAGGTCCGGACGTACGCGGGAGCGCTGGTGTGACCGGGTCCCGGAGCGGGCCCGTGGTGGCCGGCTCAAGACAGCACCAGTCGTGATCGACGTCCGGGCGACGTGCTCGCGTACGCCTGCCCGGCGGCGGTGAGGGCCGACGTGGCCGGGGCGCACGATCGGGCCGGGGCGCGCCGGCCGGGGGTGCGGCCCGGCGCGCGGGGTTGCGTCGGCTGAGCGGCCGGACGCCCGACGTCGCGGCATCCCGGGGAGCGGGACGCCGCGACGTCGGGGACATCGGGGTCATGTCATGTCATGTCGTGTCGTGGCGCCGTCCCCGGCTCGCGGGGGAGGGCCACCCGGCACCGCCGCCGGCAGGGCGGCGGCCCCTGGGTCAGGCGTCGTCGGCGCCCACGGCGGCCGGCAGGGCGGCGGCCGCCTCCTGCGGGGCGCCGGCGAGCACCTTCGCCTGCTGCGGCCAGGTCGCGAGGCTCGGCGCGGCCCGCAGCCCGGCCCCCCGGATCGTCTCCCGCAGGGCGGCCTCGTCCAGCTCCGCGAGCTGCCGGTACGTACGGATGCCGGCGGCCTGCAGCGCCGCCGCCATCTTCGGGCCGACGCCCTGGATCCGGCGGAAGTCGTCGGGGGTGTCCGCGTCGTCCGTGCTCGGCGCCGGCGGGGCGGCCACCGCGCTGCGCGCCGCGGGCACGACCACCGGCCCGGCGGGCACGTCGGTCGACGCCGGCGCCGACTCCGGCCCGGCCGGGGTGGCCGCGACGGGCTCCGGCTCGGCGGCGACGGGTTCGGGCTCGGCCGGGGTGGCGGCCGCCCGGACCGGCTCCGGCTCGGTGGCCGCGACGGGCTCCGGCTCGGTGGCGGCGACGGGCTGCGGCTCGGTGGCCGCGACGGGCTCCGGCTCGGTAGCCGCGACCGGCTCCGGCTCGGCGGCGGCGACCGGCTCCGCGGCGGTGGCGACCGGCTCCGCGGCGGTGGCCGGCTCCTCGGCCGGGTGGTGGTCGACGGGACCGGTCACGTGGGCCGCGGCCGGCAGCACGACCTCGGCGTCCGGCCGGCGGTCGGTGGCGGTGTCGAGCGGCGCGGCGGTGGTCACGGGGTCGGCGTCGGGCGCCGGCACCGGGTCGCCGGTGAGCGCCATGTCGGCCGGGTCGACCTCGTCGGCGCGCTCGGCGTCGGTCACGACGACGGTGACCGGGGCGGCGTCGGTGTCCGACGGGACGGTGTCGGCGGCGGGAACGGGGTCGGCGACGGCGTCGGGGGCCCGGTCGACGGTCACCTCCGGGCGCGCCTCGTCGGTGGTGGCGGTGGGCGGCGGGTCGACCACCACGGCGGTCATGCCGGCGACCGGGTCACCCTCCACCGTGGGCGCGCCGTGCTCGGCGGCCGCGTCCTGCCGGCCCCGCCAGAACCATCCGCCCGCCAGACCCACCAGCAGGGCCACGATCAGTATCAGCCAGTGCCCGAAAGACCACGCCACGGCAAACCTCCCTCTCGTTCACGTCGAAACTCCGAGAAAAACTCGCCGCAGCTTCGCACACGCTCCGTGCGGGCGACAGGCAGGACCGGTCGCTCGCGGTGTGGTGGGACGGGGGAGCACCGGGAGTTTCCGGCGGGCGACGGACCGTCGCCGCGCGGCGGTCCGGCGCGGCCGGATCGGGGGCGGGCACGCGGCGACCCCGGCGCCGGGCGGGCGCCGGGGTCCGGGTCGGACGGTCAGTCCTCCTCGCCCCGGTAGGTGTAGAAGTCGTTGACGAACTTGCGCGCCAGCCGGGGCACCCGGCTGGTGACGCCGAAGTATCCGCGCGCCCCCAGCAGCGCGAGCCGGCCGACGACCGGCTTGTACATCCGGTCGTCGCCGTTGGTGCCGCTGCGGTTGAGCGAGTCGGCGACGCGGGCGAAGCCGTACGGCACCATCGCGGCCTCGTAGTCGGCCACCGCCTGGAGCAGCGTCTTGTCGCCGGCCGCGGCCAGCCGGAGCTGCCGGCTGAGCAGGGCGGCGTCGCGCAGTGCGGTGTTGGCGCCCACCCCGCGTCCCGGTGTCATGGTGTGGATGGCGTCGCCGAGCAGGGTGACGGTGCTGCTCTTCCACGGCGGCACCGGTTCGCTGGTGGACACCTTGATGGGCAGGGCGCTGCCCGGGTCGCTGTGGGCGAGCAGTTCGCGCAGGTGGGGGTGCCAGTTGCGGGTGAGTCGCAGCGCGAGCATGACCAGGTCCTCGCCGCGCCGTTGCAGGACGTCGGGCGGGAACCGGCGGGCGGTGCTCCAGATGACGAGGTTGATGTTGTCGCGGGTGGGGTCGTGGCGGAGCCCGGGCCAGTCGCGCAGCAGTGCGGCGTCGGCGGGGTCGACGCCGGGTTTCAGCGCGCCGTCGGCGTCCCACTTGAACTCCATGACGTGCAGTACGCCCATCATCCCGCCGGTGCCGAAGATCAGGGAGATGCCCTGCTCGATGCGCGGGGGCAGCAGGCGGCGGGTGTGCGGGGTGAGCGGGATGCGGGTGGCGATGTTGACGGTGCCGGCGTCGCGGGTGACGGCGTGCGGCAGGTACTGGCGGCGTACCGCGGAGTGGGTGCCGTCGGCGGCGACGAGGAGGTCGCCGGTGGCGGTGCTGCCGTCGGCGAAGTGCGCGGTCACGGTGCCGTCGTCGCGTTGCTCGTACCGGGTGAAGGTCTTGTCGAAGTGGACCACGTCCTCCATGTCGGTGAGCAGGACCTGGCGCAGGGTCATCCGGGCCACGGACCGTTCGGTGTCGATTGGGTCGGTGTCGGGCCGCAGGGTGAACGAGGCCGTCTGGCGCATCCGTTGGGTGATGACGTTGAAGTAGCGGGGGGAGCGGGCGCAGGTGGCCAGGTAGGTGTCGAACAGCCGTGGGGGCAGGCATTCGCGCAGGGCGCGGCTGCCGGTGGGGCCGATGCCGACGCGGTAGCCGAGCAGTCCCTCGCCGCGGGTGCGGTAGCGCTCGTAGACGGCGACGCTGATCCCGGCCCGGCGCAGGCCGTGGGCCAGGCACAGGCCGCCGGTGCCGGCCCCGATGATCAGGACGTGGGGTGGTCTGGGTGACATGGCGACCGCCGTTCAGCCGGCCGCGTGCGACGACGGCGCGTCGGCGGCGTCCCAGCGGTAGAAGCAGCCGGCGATCGCGTCGCGTGGTGAGCGCCAGGTCGGCAGGTACGGGGTGGTGTGCGCGGACAGGCGCTCGTTGACCTGGCGGTAGAGCGGGTGGTTGCGGGCGCCGGCGAGGGCGTCCGGGTCCACGTCGGCGGTCTCCATCAGGTGTACGCACAGGTCGTGCAGGCAGTACAGGGACCGGTGCCGGACCCCGGTGAGGGCGGGCAGTTCGGTGGCGTCGGACTCGGCGAAGATCTGTGCCACCCGTCCCTCCGCGCCCGGGATGATCCTGCTGACGATCAGTAGACGGCTCATGGGACCCCTCTCGTCGGTGGTGCTCCGCGAGCACTGCGGAGGCCACGGACTGTTGTGCGGCCCACCCTGCCGGGGCGGCTGTCACCTGCCCGTCACGTGCGTGGTCGCGCCGGTGACGCCGTCCGGGCGGGGGTGGGTCCCGTCGACGTGTCCGTCGTCGGGACGCCTGGTGTCGGCGCATGACCCCCGGTCGTGGCAGGTGCCGTAGCCGGCCCTGCGCGCCAGGTCCGAGTGGCCGGCTCCTGCGCGGTTGGGGTGAGTGTCGACCAGCCGCGGCTGTCTCCAACGGGATGAGGTTCGCCGGGAACCTCGCGTGCGCCTGCGGGGAACAAGGGGCAGGGCGGCAGCTTTTGTCGCCCTGCCCCGCCGGCTGCGGTTTCCGCTGCCCCCGGCCGGGAGTCGTCCCCGACGCGAGGAGAGTTTTTGTGAGGAGACGTGCGCGACATGCCGCGGTGGTGAGAGGGCTCGCCGCCGTGGTCGCGGCGGTTGTCGCGGCTGGTGTCGTCGTCGGACAGTCCGACGCCGGATCGGGGGCGACGCCGGCGGCGGCTCAGGCCGCCGACCGGAGTCCGGGGAAGTGGGTGACCCTGATCACCGGCGACCGGGTCCTGGTGCGAGACGTCGGCGGCCAGACCAAGGTGCTGGTCGAGTCGGCGCCTCGGCCGGGTCTCGCCCAGTTCCAGGAGTTCACCCGGCGCGGCGACCGGTACGTCCTGCCCCATGACGCGGCCGGGCTGGTGCGCGACGGGGTGCTGGACCGGGAGTTGTTCAACGTCACCGGGTTGATCCGCCAGGGCTACGACGATGCAAGTGTGCCCGCCGTCCCGCTGCTGGTGCAGTACGCGGACACCGGGCGGGCCGTTCGACCCGCTCCGCCGGCCGGCGCCGTGGTGCGACGGTCGCTGCCGGGTACGGCGATGGCGGCGCTCGACGCGAGGAAGAGCACCGCGAGGCAGTTCTGGGGTCGGGTGCGTTCGACCGGGCGTGGGTTCGCCGGGGACATCCGGCGGGTGTGGCTCAACGGCAGGGTCCGGACGAACCTGGAGCAGAGTGTGCCGAAGATCGGCGCTCCGGTCGCCTGGGGTCGTGGCCACACGGGGACCGGGGTGACCGTGGCGGTGCTGGACAGCGGTATCGACCTGGAGCATCCGGACTTCGCCGGAAAGGTCGCCACGTCGAGGGACTTCTCCGGCAAGGGCACCGTCGAGGACGGTCACGGTCACGGCACCCACGTCGCATCGATCGTCGCCGGCTCGGGTGCCGCCGCCGACGGCAGGTACAGGGGGGTGGCGCCCGGCGCCACGCTCGCGGTGGGGAAGGTGCTCGACGACTCCGGGTCGGGGACGTTCGACGCCGTCCTCGCCGGAATGCAGTGGGCGGCGGTGGAGGCCCGCGCCCGGGTGGTGAACATGAGTCTGGGGAGCCTGCCCACGGATGGCTCCGATCCCATGTCCGTGGCGCTCAACGAGCTGACCCGCGAGCACGGCACCCTGTTCGTGGTCGCCGCCGGCAACCACGGCGCCGACGAGACGGTTTCCACCCCGGCGGCGGCGGACGCCGCGCTGGCGGTGGGCAGCGTGAGCGTCGGTGACGAGCTCAGCCGGTTCTCCAGCCGTGGTCCCCGCTACGGGGACGGGGCGGCGAAGCCGGATCTGGCCGCGCCCGGTGCGGACATCGTGGCGGCCCGGCCGGCGGACGTCGACCCGCTCGGGGACGCGGTGGGCGACGCGTACCAGCGGATGAGCGGGACGTCGATGGCCGCGCCCCACGTGGCGGGTTCGGCCGCGTTGCTGGCGCAGCAGCATCCCGACTGGAAGGCGACCGACCTGAAGGCGGCGTTGATGAGCACCGCGGCCGAGGTACCCGGCGCCGGCCCGTACGCTGTCGGCACGGGTCGGGTGGACGTGGCGCGGGCCACCGGCCAGCCGGTCACCGCGACTGGCACCACGTCGACGTTGCTGAGCTGGCCGAACCACGGTGTGTCCAAGCGGCAGCACATCACCTGGCGCAACCACGGGGACGCTTCGGTGACGCTGGCCCTGTCGGCGGCGTTGACCGGACGAGACGGGCAGCCGGCCCCGGCCGGGCTGGTCAGGTTCTCGGCGCAGACCGTGACCGTGCCGGCCGGCGGCGCCGTGACGGTGGAGGCCACGGTGACCGCGCAGGACGGCGCCGCGGGCCGTTACAGCGGCCTGCTCACCGGTCGCAGCGCGGACGGCACGGTGACCACGCGCACCGCGCTGTCGGTGTACCAGGAGGAGGAGCGGTACGACCTGAGGGTCAGCCTCGTGGCCCGCGACGGTGCCGCGGCCGTGCCGGTCGACTATCCCAACATTCTGATCATCGACCTGGACGACCCGTCGAACGCCTTCGAGCCGAAGCCCGGGGAGGCGGTGCGGCTACCGCGCGGCCGTTACTCGGTCCGCGGCACGATCGAAACCCACCAGGCGGGCGGGGAGCCGTCGTACACGATGATCACTCATCCCGAGTTGATCGTCGATCGGGACATGGTCCAGACCCTGGATGCCAGGGACGGCAAGCCGGTTTCGGTCACCACCGACTCCCCGACCGCCCGGGGCGGTACGCAGGCGTATGTCGCCATCAGCGCCGTCAGCGGCTGCGGCGGCTGCACGTGGAGCAGTCCCAGCCAGGTGGACCCGCGGTTCCACGAGCTGTACGCGGCGACGGTGCCGGGCACCAGTTCGCCCACCTTCAGCTCGGGGCTGGCTCGACAGGCGCATGAGCCCATCGTGGAACTGTGGGCTGACGGCGCCGTACCGTTCGAGGTTCCGGTCGACTGGCTCCCCGGCTCACCGCAGCCGCCGGCGCAGGCCGCGCTACCCACGGTGCACGGCGGAAGTGGCACGGCGGAGGACCTGGCGAAGATCGACGGTCGGGGCAAGCTGGTGCTGGTCGAGATTCCCGGCGGCACCACCATCGCGGAGGTCCTCCAGCGGACCGCCGCCATCAAGGCGGCCGGAGCGAAGGCGGCGCTGGTCGTGCTGATGGGCGCGCTGGCGGACGGCAAGCCGGGGGAGCCGGTGGCGGCGCTGCCGACGATGTACGGCATGGGCCCGACCACGCAGCGGTTCGCCGCGTTGGCGAAAGCCGGCGAGGTCACGGTGTCGTTCACGAGCCGCCCGTTCCCGAGGCAGCGCTACGAGCTGGCGTACCGGGTGCCGTACAAGCTGGACACGGCACAGCTGCGGCGGGCGCGGACCGCGGATCTGGTCGCGGTGCGCACCGCGTACCACGACAACGCGGTCGGGTCCGAGCACCGCGTCGCGGCGTACGAGAGTTCCGGCGCGAGCGTCGGGACCGGCCGCTTCCTGCCGGTGCGGCCCGGACAGGAACGCGTGGAGTACTTCACCCCCGGCACCTGGGAACTCTTCTGGTCCGCCCGCGACACGCGTGCGTCCGAGGTGCGGATCCTGACGGTCGGGAAGTCGGATCGGGTCGTCTGGAACAAGGCGGTCGCCGGGCCGACGTTCCGCAGCCCCGGCGGGCACGTGCCGCGGCCGTGGGCGTGGCGATCGGACGACACGTTCGACGTGACGCTGCCCATGCACGGCGATTCGGCCGGCCGACCGCGAATGCCCGAGCCGGGTGTCGACAGCGGCTCGGTCAGCCTGTACCGGGACGGGCAGCTGGTGGGCACCAGTCCGGAGCCGGGCTACGGGCGCTTCGACGTGCCCGAGTCGGCGGGCGCGTACCGGTTGACGGCCGAGGTCCACCGGGCAGCCGACTGGTGGCCGCTGTGGACGAAGGTGGCCGCGTCGTGGACGTTCGGGTCCTCGGCCGTCGACGACGGGAAGCCACTGCCGCTGCTCGCCGTGCGGCTCGACCCCGCCGTTGATCTGCGCAACCGTGCCCCGGGCGGACAGTTCAGCCTCCCGGTGTACGTGACCCGGCAGGGCGCCGACGAGGTGCGGATCAGTTCGCTCACCGTGGACGTGTCCTACGACGACGGGCGCACGTGGTCACCGGCCACCGTCACGGCGGCCGGCGACCACTGGAACGTCGGCGTCACGCATCCCACCAGCGGCTACGCCTCGCTGCGGGTCAGGGCGACCGACGCGGCCGGTAACGCCGTCGAGCAGAGTGTGGTGCGCGCGTACGCGATTGGCCGGGAAGTTCAGTAGGCCGTGCGGGAGACAGCGGGAATCAACCTGAAGCCAGAGAGGAAGGCTGCCCGGGTGACCGTGCCCCTGAGGGACAGTCCGGACGCGGATCTGATGACGGGTCCGCCAGAGCGGTTCGGCGAACTGTTCGAGCGGTACTCGGATCAGCTGTACGACTACTGCGCCCGCCGCGTCGGCCGGCAGCTGGCCGAGGATCTCGTTGCCGACACGTTCGCGGCGGCGTTCGCCCACCGCGACCGGTACGACGTCACCGCTCCGAACGCACGACCGTGGCTGTTCGGCATCCTCGCCAATCTGCTGCACAAACACCGTCGGGCTGAGGCCAGGGGCTGGCGGGCGCTGGCCCGCGCGGGCCGGGATCCGCTCGACGGCGCGCGGCCGCTCGACGAGTCGTTCGCCGATGAGGTCGGCGATCGGCTCGACGCGCGGGCGGCCACCCGGTCGCTGGCGAAGGCTCTGGCGGCCATGCCGCACGAACAGCGGGAGGTGCTCCTGCTGCATGTGTGGGCGTGCCTGGACTACCCGGATCTCGCCCTCGCGCTGGCCCTGCCGCCAGGCACGGTTCGGTCCAGGCTGCACCGGGCCAAGGCCAAGCTCCGGCAGGCGCTACCCAGCCACTACGCCCCATCCACCTGACCATCCGCCCGTTGTCTGAGGTTCGGGAGAACGAATTGCCATGGACGAACCAATGAACCGATATACGCCAGCTGATGCTGGCGACCCGGGGCTGCGGATGCTCGCCCGGCTCCGGGCGGACCTCACCGGGGCGCCCGCTGACGCGAAGGATCGCATGCGGCATGCCGTACTCAACAGGACGCTGCACGGTGGTGCCACCGGGCGGCCGGGCCCGGCCGCCCGATGGCACCGGCTCGCGGTGAGCGTTTCGGCGGCGCTGGCACTGGCCGGTCTTGTCGGCGGTGCCGCCGTAGCGACAGGTCTGCTCGATCAGGAAGACCCGCCTCCGGCGCAGACCTCGCCGGGCATCGGTCCGAACACCGAGCCAGCCACCGTGTTGGAACTCGTCGCGCAACGGGCCGCCCTCGCCCCGGCCCTTCCCATCCGTCCCGGGCAGTACGTCTACGTGCGGACCGAGTCGAGCGACATCGGGACGTACGACGGAGGTTCGTGGGGCCACGAGACGGTGCGGCTGCGGGTCGAGGGGTGGGACGAGCGGTGGCTGGATCCGCAGGGAATGTTCCCGGTGCGGACGCGGGGGGAGGACAGCCATATCCGACCACTCACCGCACGGGACCGGGCAATCGCCGAGCGGGCGGGACTGCTCAGGGCCCAGCCGGAGCGGTACGACCGGCGGAATGACAGCTACACCGCCCAGAAGGCGGAGCTGGCGGCGAAGGGGCCCGACCTCGCCGGGCGGCGATCGACTCCCGAGTCGCTCGCCGGTCTGCCGACCGAACCCGACGAGCTGCTGGTCGTGCTGCGCTCGGCAGCCGCCAAGCAGGCCGACCAGTACGCGGCCACCGAGCCCGGGGTGGACGCCTACACCTTCGCGCTGGTCGCCGACCTGTTCCAGGCGTACGACCCGATCATCTCGCCTGAACTCAGGGCCGCGCTCTACCGCGCCGTCGCCAAACTGCCCGGCGTCAAACTCGTGCAGGGCAGGGTGAAGCTCGGCGGGCACACCGGAATCGCCCTCACCTATCCCATGAGGGGCAAGGAGCGCAAGGAGATCGTTCTCGACCCCGCCACCTATCGGTTCATCGGCGTCCGATCCAACGCCGGGGGCGTCGACGAGTCCTGGACCGTCGTCACCGACACCCGCGTCGTCGATGTGGTCGGCCAGACGTGATCACCTGTCGGACCCGACAACGGTCGGGGTGGTCAGCTGCCGGCGGTCGCCCGCGCTGCCACTGACGATGCCCTCGCCGGTTCTCCGGCGAGGGCATCTCGTCGCTCCACCGCCCGTCCCGCCTCGCTGCGTCGACGCGGGGAAGGAACTCAGGAACGTCCTGGCCCTCCGGGTGCCGAAGCGTCACGGCGGGGGTGGGCCGACCGGTATCGAGGCGGCGACTGAGACTGCCGAGAGCCACCGGCGTGTGCCGGCGGCCCGGCCCGCTGGGGCGGCCCGCCGCCGCCATGGGGCGTCCGGGCGCGCCGTCTCAGCGGGCGCGGGGGGCGACCCGGGTGTGCGGGGTGCGGCGCGGCCGGGCGGGGGTGTCGCGGGTGGCGTCGCGGATCGGCGCGAGGGTGTCGTCGAGCAGCGCGGTCATCGCCGCGCTGGGTTCCAGCCGTAGTTCCCGCAGCAGCAGGTCGCGGTAGACGTAGAAGGCGTGCACGGCCTCGAAGGCGTTGCCCTCGGCGAGGTGGATGCGCACCACCAGCCGGTGCGGGGTCTCGCGCAGCGGCTCGGCGGCCATGGCCTCCAGCGCGGCCTCCAGGGCCTCTCCGTGCCGGCCCGCCGCGAGGTGCTGGCCGGCGAGCGCCTCCAGCATGTGCAGGCGCAGCTGGCGCAGCCGCTCCCGGTCGGCCAGGACCCAGTCGTCGTACCAGCCGGGGAGCAGGTCGTGCCGGCCGGCGGCGAGTGCGGCGGCGGCGCACGGGTCGTCGCCGTCGCGCACCCTGGCCGCCGTGCCGACGAGGGCGTCGACGTCGACCTGGACGACGGGGTTGAGGCGTACGGTGTCGCCGGTGGTGGTGAGCGGGCAGCAGGGGTCCTGGCGCAGTCGCCACAGCGCGGTCCGCAGGGACGACAGGGCGCGGTCCTCGGGCGCGTCGGGCCAGAGCAGCCCGGCGAGGTGGCTGCGGGTGGCGCCGGGGCGCAGCCCGATCAGGGCGATGACCCGTTGCAGGCCGCGCGGCACCACGACCGGGGTGTCGTCGTGCAGCAGCCGGAAGCCGCCGAGCAGGTGCAGCGAGATCTCCGTGCCGGGGCGGCGCCCGGTGGTGGGCATCGACGGATCAGCGGCCACGCGGCACCCCCTGCGGAACGCTCGTCCCGACTCCTCTGCTGTCCCCGGCGCGGCTGCCCTTGACCCCACTGTCGGGTCGCTCTGCCGCGGCACGGCGTCGCGCGCCGCGGCCGCCGGGCTGACCGTGACGAAGATTATCAATCGTGGTCACTCTCGGTCAATGTGTCGTTCGGGATGCGGCGCGTGGTCCCGTCTTCACGAAAACCCTTCCGAACTGCTGATAGTCCATTTCGGGCGATGAGGGCGGCGCGGTGGATGCACAGTTCGCGTCAACGCAGCGTCACAAGGTGGCGTCGCGGGTCGGCGGGCGGCGGTGACGCCGCCGTGACGGCCGTGGCCGCATCGTGTCGCCAGTCGTCCGGCTCGGCCGGCGCCGTCGTCACCGACGCCGGATGCCGTGGAGGGAGGCCCGTCCATGGACCGTTCGCTGATCGTCGCGAAGGTGGTGCCGAGCGCCGAGGCGCGCGTCGCCGAGATCTTCGCCGAGTCCGACGCGACCGAGCTGCCGCACCTGGTCGGGGTGCGGCACCGGTCGCTGTACCGGCTGGGTGACCTCTACGTGCACCTGCTGGAGACGGACGCGCCGGGCGGGGCGGCGGTCGAGGCGGCCCGGGGGCATCCCGAGTTCGCGCGGGTCAGCGCCCGGCTGCGGCCGTACGTGTCGCCGTACCTGCCGACGTGGCGGGAGCCGCGCGACGCGATGGCGCGCTGTTTCTACCGCTTCGACGCCGCGCCCGCCGGGCGGCCGTCGTGACCGCCACCGCGCCCCGCGAGGGGCAGCTCTGGTCCCGCTGCGGCGGTTGCGCCACCCTGCTGTACCGCAAGCGGCTGCGCCGCAACCTCGACGTCTGTCCCGAGTGCGGGACGCACGCCCGCCTGGACGCGCCCGAGCGGCTGCTCCAGCTCGTCGACGCGGGGTCGTTCGCCGCCCTGGCGGATCGGCCGGCGGAGGTCGACCCGATCGGTTTCGTGGACCTGCTGCCGTATCCGCACCGGCTCAGCGCCGCCCGGGCCGGCACCGGGCTGGCCGAGGCGGTGGTCTGCGGCACCGCCACCGTCGGCGGGCACCCGTGCGCGCTCGCGGTGATGGACTTCCGGTTCCTCGGCGGCAGCCTGGGCTGCGCCGTGGGGGAGCTGATCACCCGGGCCGCCGAGCGGGCGCTGGAGGACGGGATCGCGCTGGTCCTGGTCACCGCCTCGGGTGGGGCGCGGATGCAGGAGGGCGCCCTGTCGCTGATGCAGATGGCCACGGTGAGCCAGGCGATCGCCGCGCTGCGGGAGGCGGGGCTGCTCACGGTCAGCGTGCTCACCGACCCGACGTACGGGGGTGTGGCCGCCTCGTTCGCCACGAACACCGACGTGGTGCTCGCCGAGAAGGGCGCGCGGATGGGCTTCGCCGGTCCCCGGGTGATCCGTCAGGTCACCGGGCGGGCGCTGCCGGAGGGCTTCCAGACCGCCGACTTCCTGCTGCGGCACGGGCAGGTCGACATGGTGGTGCCCCGGCACGCCCTGCGGGGGCGGCTGGCGGCGCTGCTGGCCGCGGCGCGTGCGGGGGGCCGGCGGGCGGCGCGTGCGGGCGTACCGCGGCAGGAGCCGTCGCCGGTCGTGGCGCGGCCGGCCGGTGGGGCCGCCGCCGTGACGGGGCCGGGCGGCGACGCCTGGGAGACGGTGCGGCTGGCGAGGCACCCGGGTCGGCCGACCACCCTGGACTATCTGGAGACGGCGTTCGACGGCTTCGTCGAGCTGCACGGCGACCGCCTCGGCGCGGACTGTCCCGCCGTGGTCGGCGGGCTGGCCCGCCTCGACGGCCGGGCCGTGATGGTGATCGGGCACCAGAAGGGTCACACCACCGCCGAGCTGGTTTCGCGCAACTTCGGCATGGCCAGCCCGGCCGGGCACCGCAAGGCGTTGCGGCTGATGCGGCTCGCCGCCCGCCTCGGCCTGCCGGTGGTCACCCTGGTGGACACGCCCGGGGCGGATCCCGGCGTGAGCGCCGAGGAGCAGGGGCAGGCGGCGGCCATCGCGGAGAACATCCTCGCCCTGACCGTGCTGCCCACCCCCGTCGTCGCGGTGATCACCGGGGAGGGGGGTAGCGGCGGCGCGTTGGCCCTCGCCGTGGCCGACCGGGTGTTGATGCTCCAGCACGCCGTGTATTCGGTGATCAGCCCCGAGGGCTGCGCGGCCATCCTGTGGCCGGACCGGGGGGCGGCGCCCGAGGCGGCCCGCGCGTTGCGGCTGACCGCGCCCGATCTGTGCCGCCTGGGGGTGGTCGACGACGTCGTGCCCGAGCCGGCCCCGGCCGCGCACCAGGATCCGGAGGCGGCTGCGCGGGCGTTGCGGGCGGCGGTGCTGGCGCACCTGCTGCCGCTGCTCGACGTGCCGACCGCCACGCTGGTGCGGCGCCGGCGGCAGCGTTTCCGCCGCTTCGGCGCGGCCCGCCTCGGCGCGCGGGCGGGTGCCCGGTGAGCGCGGGCGGCGCCCCGGTCGACACCGTGCCGGCCGGCGTGGAGTCGGCGTCCGGGGTGGACGCGGTGCTGGCCGGGCTGCGGCGGCACGCCCGGGACCTCGTCGCCGAGCTGGCCGGCCCGGTCCGCCGGGTGCGGCTGCGCAGCGGTGACACGGTGCTGGAGGTGGAGTGGCACGGCGGCGCGCCGGTGGACGCCCCGCCGGAGGGCGGGCCGGTCGCGGCGCGGCCCGCGCCCCCGCCGGCCGGGGACGACCCGGGCCGGTACGCGGTGCGCTCGCCCATCGTCGGCACGTTCTACCGGGCGCCGGAGCCGGGCGCCGCGCCCTTCGTCGCCGTCGGCGACCTGGTGCGCCCCGGGCAGGTCATCGGCATCGTCGAGGCGATGAAGCTGATGAACGAGGTGACCGCCGAGCGGGGCGGCCGGGTCGCCGAGGTCATCGCCGCCGACGGCCAGCCGGTCGAGTACGACCAGCCGCTGCTCGCGCTGGATCCGGCCTGAGGTGGTGGGTGATGTTCGAGAAGGTGCTGATCGCCAACCGGGGTGAGATCGCCCTGCGGGTGCTGCGTGCCTGCCGCGAGCTGGGGGTGCGTACTGCGGTGGTCTACTCCACGGCCGACGCGGACTCCGCCGCGGTACGCCTGGCCGACCAGGCCGTGCGGATCGGGCCGCCGGCCAGCCGGCGCAGCTACCTCAACGCCGCCGCGATCGTGGAGGCGGCCCGGCAGGTGGGCGCGCAGGCGGTGCACCCCGGCTACGGGTTCCTCTCGGAGGACGCCGACTTCGCCGAGATCTGCGCCGAGAACGGGCTGGTCTTCATCGGTCCGCCGCCGCAGGTGATGTCCGCGTTGGCGGACAAGTCCTCGGCGCGGGCGTTGATGCGCCGGGCGGGGCTGCCGCTGCCGCCGGGCAGCGTCGCGCCGGTGCCCACCGCCGCGGCGGCGGCGGAGGTGGCCGCCGAGGTGGGCTATCCGGTGATCGTCAAGGCGGCGGCCGGCGGCGGGGGCCGGGGCATGACGGTGGTGGCCGGTCCGGCCGAGCTGCCCCGGGCGTACGCGCGGACCCGGGCCGCGGCGCAGGTCGCCTTCGGCGACGACCGGGTCTACGTGGAGCGGTACCTGACCGGTGCCCGGCACGTCGAGGTGCAGCTGCTGTGCGACTCGCACGGCAACGGCGTGCACCTGGGCACGCGGGACTGTTCGGTGCAGCGCCGGCACCAGAAGCTGGTGGAGGAGGCGCCCGCCCCGGCGTTGTCGGCCGGCACGCTGGAGGCCATCGCGGAGTGCGCCCTGCGCGGGGCGCTGTCCGCCGGCTTCACGGGGGCCGGCACGGTGGAGTTCCTTGTCGATCCGGACGAGCGGTTCCACTTCCTGGAGATCAACTGCCGGATCCAGGTCGAGCACCCCGTCACCGAGATGATCACGGGGATCGACCTGGTGCACGAGCAGCTGCACATCGCCGCCGGGGTGCCGCTGCGCCTGCGGCAGGAGGACGTCCGCCCGCACGGGGTGGCCATCGAGTGCCGGGTCAACGTGGAGGACCCGGACCGCGGTTTCGCCCCGACGCCCGGCCGGCTGGACCGTTTCGTGCCGCCCGGTGGCCCGTTCACCCGGGTCGACACGCACGGCCACGCCGGTTACGTGTTCGGCCCGCACTACGACTCCCTGCTGGCCAAGGTGGCGGTCTGGGCGCCCGACCGGGAGTTGGCGCTCAACCGGCTGGAACGGGCCCTCGACGAGTTCGACGTCGCCGGGTCCGGGGTCCGCACCACCATCCCGTTCGTCCGGCGGGTGCTCGACGACGCCGGGTTCCGCAAGGGCCGCTACTCCACCGGCCTGGTCGACCAGCTGCTCGCCGGTCCGTCCGACGCACACCACAGGAGGCTCTGTTGACCGTCACCCATGGCCGTCCGC
Organism: Micromonospora sp. URMC 106; assembly: GCF_051386395.1. Lineage (NCBI taxonomy): Bacteria > Bacillati > Actinomycetota > Actinomycetes > Micromonosporales > Micromonosporaceae > Micromonospora > Micromonospora sp. URMC 106. The sequence continues at coordinate 33,327 of NZ_JBPQTP010000030.1, read as the reverse complement.
TGACCGCCGAGATCACCGACATTCTGGTAACCAACTGCGGGTTGGACGCCGACGCGGCCGCCCGCGCCCCGGCCGCGTCCCTGGAGGAACTCGGCATGGACTCGCTGGCACTGCTCGAACTGTCCGCCGTGGTCGCCGACCGGTGGCAGGTGCAGATCCCCGAGCAGGCGGGGCAGCTCAGCATCGCCGGCGTGGCCGAGCTGGTCGCCTGCCGCGCCGACCCGCCCGGGCACACCGAGAACAGCGTGCTCATCGCCGCGCCGCTGCCGCTGGTCTGGGACGTCACCAACGACGTCGCCGGCTGGCCCGAGCTGTTCACCGAGTACGCCCGGGCGGAGATCCTGCACCGCGACGGCGACACCGTGCGGTTCCGGCTCACCATGCACCCCGACGAGAACGGGGTGGCGTGGAGCTGGGTCAGCGAGCGCACCGCCGACCCGGCCACCCGGGAGGTCCGCGCCCGGCGGGTGGAGACCGGGCCGTTCGAGTACATGCACATCCACTGGCGCTACGCGGAGGAGCCCGGCGGTACGCGGATGACGTGGGTGCAGGACTTCGCGATGAAGCCGACCGCGCCGGTGGACAACGCCGGCATGACCGAGCGGATCAACACCAACAGCGCCGTGCAGCTCGCCGTGATCAGGGACAGGATCGAAGGGCTCGCGCGGGCCGGCGCGGCCGCCCGGGGGCCCGCCGCCACGCCCGCTGCGGCGCCCGCCGACGAGGCGACGGGAGCCGGCGATGAGTGAGCAGGCCCTGCGGTGGGTCGCCGCCGCCGACGTGGCGCCGGACCGCCGCCGCGGCGGCGAGCTGCGGGTGCTGCTCGGCCCGAAGACCGTGGGCAGCACCTCCGGTTTCCTGGGGGTGGCGGCGCTGCTGCCGGGGGAGCGCATCGCCGAGCACTACCACCCCTACAGCGAGGAGTTCCTGTACGTGGCCCGGGGCGCGATCACCGTCGACCTCGACGACGAGCCGGTGCCGCTGGCGGCCGGGGAGGCGCTGTTCGTGCCGCGCTACGTGCGGCACCGGCTGCGCAACACCGGCGACGAGCCGGCCGAGGTGGTCTTCCACCTGGGGCCGCTGGCTCCCCGCCCGGAACTCGGCCACGTCGACACCGAGCTGGTCGAGCAGCGGGGCGCGTCGTGAGCGCGAGGAGTGAGCCGGGGTTGCGAGCCCCGCAGTCGCGAACTGAGGTCACGTCGTGACCGGGCGCCGCACGGTGGTGACCGGCGTCGGGGTGGTCGCCCCCGGCGGCGCCAGCCGGGACCGGTTCTGGAAGGCCATCACCGAGGGGCGGACGGCGACGCGGCGGATCACCTTCTTCGACCCGTCGGCGTTCCGGTCGCAGATCGCCGCCGAGTGCGACTTCGACCCGGTCGCCGCGGGCCTCAGCGAGGCCGAGCGGCGGCGCGCCGACCGGTACGTGCAGTTCGCGCTCGCCTGCTCGGCCGAGGCGGTCGCCGACGCCGGGCTGGAGCTCACCGACGCCGAGCGGGACCGCGCCGGGGTGGTGCTCGGCACCGCCGTCGGCGGCACCATGGCCCTGGAGCAGGAGTACGTGACGGTCAGCGACACGGGCCGGCGGTGGCTGGTCGACGCGGCGCGCGGCGGCCCGTACCTCTACCAGGCGCTGGTGCCCAGCAGCCTGGCCGCCGACGTGGCGTGCCGGTACGGGCTGCACGGCCCGGCCCAGGTGGTCTCCACCGGCTGCACCTCCGGCATCGACGCCATCGGGTACGCCCACCAGCTCATCGCCGACGGCGAGGCCGACGTCGTGCTGGCCGGGGCGGCCGACTCGCCGATCTCGCCGGTGACCGTCGCCTCCTTCGACGCGATCAAGGCGACCAGCCCGGACAACGACGACCCGGCGCACGCCTCGCGCCCCTTCGACGCCGACCGGCACGGCTTCGTCCTCGCCGAGGGCGCGGCGGTGCTGGTGCTGGAGGAGGCCGGGCACGCCCGGCGGCGCGGGGCCCACGTCTACTGCGAGGTCGCCGGCTACGCCAGCCGCAGCAACGGCTACCACATGACGGGGCTGCGCCCCGACGGGCTGGAGATGGGGCTGGCCATCTCGGCCGCGCTGAGGCAGGGCCGGATCGCCCCCGAGCAGGTCTCCTACATCAGCGCGCACGGCTCGGGCACCCGGCAGAACGACCGGCACGAGACGGCGGCGTTCAAGCGGGCCCTCGGGCAGGCCGCGTACCGGGTGCCGATCAGCTCGATCAAGTCGATGGTCGGGCACTCGCTGGGCGCGATCGGCGCGATCGAGATGGCCGCGTGCGCCCTGGCCGTCGAGTTCGGTGTGGTGCCGCCGACGGCCAACTGGGCCACCCGTGACCCGGAGTGCGACCTGGACTACGTGCCGAACGAGGCGCGGGAGCTGCCGGTGGACGTGGCGCTGTCGGTGGGCAGCGGGTTCGGCGGTTTCCAGTCGGCGATGGTGTTCCGCCGGCTGTCCGGGGCGGTGCTGCCGTGACCGCCCGGGCGGTGGTGACCGGCATCGGGGTGGTCGCGCCCAGCGGGATCGGCGCGGACGCGCACTGGCGGACGGTGCTGGCCGGCACCCGCCGCACCGGGCCGATCACGCTCTTCGACCCCGCCGGGTATCCGACGCGGCACGGCGGGGAGGTGCCCGGCTTCGACGCGGGCGCGTACGCGGACACCCGGCGGCTGGTGCAGACCGACCGGTGGACGCACCTCGGGTTCGCCGCGACCCGGTTGGCGCTGGCCGACGCCGGCCTGCCCGAGCGGGCCCCCGACCCGTACGGGTACGCGGTGGCGCTGGCCAGCTCGTCGGGCGGGAACCTGTTCGGGCAGCGGGAGCTGCAACGGCTGTGGGGCGGGCCGACCCGCACGGTCGGGGCGTACCAGTCGATCGCGTGGTTCTACGCGGCCAGCGTCGGGCAGCTCTCCATCCACCACCAGTTCAAGGGGCCCTGCGGCGTGCTGGTCGCCGAGGCGGCCGGCGGGCTGGACAGCCTGGCGCACGCGGCGCGGGCGGTGCGCCGGGGCACGCCGGTGGTGATCGCCGGGGCGACGGAGTGCCCGCTGAGCCCGTACGCCCTGGCCTGTCAGCTGCGTTCCGGGCTGCTCAGCGACGTGGCCGATCCGGAGCGGGCCTACCGGCCGTTCGACGTCGCCGCCAGCGGCTACCTGCCCGCCGAGGGCGGTGCGGTCTTCGTGGTGGAGGAGCTGGGCCACGCGCTTGCCCGGGGTGCCCGCGTGCACGGCGAGGTGACCGGCTGGGGCGCCACCCACGACGGCGCGCACACCACGGCGGACAGCGCCGGCGACCCCGTGCAGTACGCGCGGGCGATGCGGCTGGCCCTGGACCGGGCCGGCGTCGGGCCGGAGGCGGTCGACGTGGTGCTGCCCGACGCGCTCGGCGTGCCCCGTTACGACCGCAGCGAGGCCGAGGCGCTGCGCGCGGTCTTCGGTGACCGGCCGCCCCCGGTGACGACGCAGAAGCCGCTGACCGGCCGCGCGCACCAGGGTGGCTCGGCGCTGGACGTGGCCACCGCGCTGCTCGCCTTCGGGCACGACACGCTGCCCGCCTCCGCGGGCCCGGACGAGGTGGCCGACGGCTGCGAGCTGGACTTCCTGCGGGAGCACCGGCGGCCGCGCAGCCGGCTGGCCATGGTCTGCGCCCGGGGCTTCGACGGGTTCAACAGCGCGCTGGTGTTGCGGGGGGCCGCGCCGGCGAGGGGAGCGACGACGTGAGTGGGCGCAGCGAGGAGCCGACATGAACGGGCGCAGCGAGGAGGCGGCATGAGCGGGCAGCGGGCGCGGGTGGTCTTCCTGGTGCGGGTGCCGGCGCCGCGCACGGAGGCGTTCCTGGCCGCGTACGAGCAGATCCGGCACCTGGTCGCCGGTGGCGTGCCGGGGCACCTGGTCGACCAGGTCTGCCGCTCGTCGGCCGATCCGGAGCAGTGGCTGATCACCAGCGAGTGGGCGAGCCTGGCCGACTTCGAGGCGTGGGAGCGCAGCCCGGAGCACCGGGAGCTGGTCCGGCCGATGCGGGAGTGCTTCACCGACGCCCGGTCGTTGCGCTTCCTGATCCACGCCCAGACCCCCACGCCGGCCCCGGCCTGACCCGGGGGTGTCGCGCCGCCGGTGCCCGTCGGGCGCCGGCGGCGTCGCCGTGTCCACCCGCGGCGCGCGTGGCGCGTGGGTGCCGCGCACCGGCCCGACGGCCCGTTCCCGCCCGCCCGCGGCGTGCGCCACCCGGGCGGCCGGCCCGTGCGGGCGCGCGCCGGTGCCGCCCGGTCCGGTGTGGACGGGCGGCGGTGCGATGCCGCCCGAACCGCCGCATCCGTCGCTCCCGGCCGGGATTGTCACCCCGCATGCTCCGCTGTGGACGCGCCATCGGCCGTCCGGGGGACGATGCCGACCGTACGCACGAGGTGTCATCCGGCGGTTACCCAGAGCCGGCCTACCCGCCCGATCCTGCCCGCCGAAGCGGCTGCCGGCAATCCGGCCGGCCGCTCTTTCTGATCTAGCCATTTGCATCTGGTGATGAATCCGGATGGCGTCGTAAGGTTCCCCGCAGCACCCCGATGGACGCACTTTCTGGGCAGATTTGCCCTCTTTGATGCTGGGCGGTGAACGTCAGTGACGACAGGAAATCCTGCGGCGGAAGACCCAGGATGGGTTGACGAAGTTCTGCTCGCAGGCCGTCCGACCGACATTTGTCTCCGACTGCCCGAACCGGTCGACCGGGGCACCCTGCGCCGACTGGTGATCGACGCGCAGGCCCGGCTGCACGCCGCCGGACTGCGTCCCGCAGGCGCCGCGGCGCTGCGGATGCCGCCCTCGCTGGCGTACGTGGTGAACCTGCTGGCGACCTGGCGCAGCGGCGCGCAGGCCGTCCTGCTCGACCACCGGCTCACCGACCACGAGGTGGCGCGGGCCCTGCAGCGGCTCACCCCGCAGGTGGTGGTGGCGCCGGTGCGCACCGGCGGCGGGGCGCTGCGGATCTTCGTCGACGTCACCGAGGGCGTCACCGCGTACGCCGACCGCCCCGCGGTCAGCGGGCACGCCGTGATCCAGCTCAGCTCCGGCTCCACCGGCCCGTCCAAGGTGATCGGCCGCACCGCCGCCGACCTCGTCGCCGAGGTGCACCGCTACACCCGCATCGACGGGGTGGCGCTGCCCGGCGAGCGGATCATCCTGCTGCCCTCGATGGTGCACGTGCTCGGCCTGGTCGGCGGTCTGCTCTACGGCCTGCACGCCGGGGTGGAACTGGTGCCGCCGCAGCGGCTCAGCGGCGACGCCGTGCTGGCCGCGATCGCCGCCGGCGACTCACCGGCCACCGTCCTCGGCGTGCCGTTCCACATCGGACTGCTCGCCTCCACCCGGCCCGCCGGCCCACTGCCGCAGTTCAAGCGGATGACCACCGGCGGCGAGCTGGTCCCGGCCGCCGTGGCCCGCGCCTTCACCGACCGCCACGGCGTGCCGCTGGGCAACATGTACGGGATGACCGAGGTCGGCGTCATCGGCACCGACCTGCACGGGCGGCACCGCCCGGCGATCGCCCCCGCCCCCGGCATCGAGGTCCGCGAGGTCGACGGCGAGCTGCGAATCCGCTGCCCCGCCTCGCCGTACGTGGGACTCAGCGACCCGACCCGCTGGGCCGACGGCTGGCTGCACACCCGCGACGCCGGCACCGTCGACGCGGACACCGGGCTGGTCACCGTGCGCGGGCGGCTCGACTCGCAGGTCTCCGTCGGCGGCCTGAAGGTCGACCTCACCGAGGTGGAGACGACCGTCGCCGAACTGCCCGGCGTCGCCGCCGCCGTGGTCGTCTGGGACAGCGGCATCACCGCGTACGTGCAGCCGGACGGGCCGCTGTCGGAGGAGGTGCTGGACAAGCTGCTCGCCGAGCGGCTCGCCGGCTACAAGCGGCCGCGCACCCTGCACCTGCTGGATCAGCTGCCCCGCACCACGACCGGCAAGCTGGTCCGCTCGGTCGACGCGCTGCGGACGGCGGCCACGTGACCGGTCCGCTGCGCCGCCCCGACCTCCCCCTCGACCACGACCACCTCGACCGGCGGCGCGTCGGCGGCGAGCACCGCGACCGCCAGGACCAGGCCCCCGCCCACCGGCGGGTGCCCGACACGCAGGCCCCCGCCGCCGGGCACCGGCCGCAGCGGCCCGTCGCCGCCGGGCCCACCGGGCTCCGGCATCGGCCGGCGCAGGCCGCCGTCGCGCAACCCCACCCCGAGCGCCTTGCCCACGGCCTCCTTCGCGGTCCACAGCCGCAGGAAGTCCGCCGCCCGGCCGTCGGCGGGCCGCCCGGCCAGCCAGACCGCCTCGGCCGGGGCGTACCAGCGGCGGGCCAGCGCCACGGCGGGCAGCGGGCGCAACCACTCCACGTCGACCCCGACCGGGCCGGCCGGGCGGGCGGCGACGACGACCACCCCGTCGGCGCGGCTCACGCTGACCGGCAGCTCCCGCCGAGCCTCCACCCCGGACGCGGCGACGACGGGCCGCCCGTACGGGCCGTGCCCCACCACGATCTGCGCCTGCGCGCGGCCGAGCAGCGTGGCACCCGCCCGCCGCAGCAGCCACCCGGCCGGGGCCGGCCGACCGCCGCCCTCGCGGCCGAACCACACGTACACGGTGTCCCGACCGGGCACCGGTAACTGGCTCACGGAAAGAGGTTAACCATGCGAGCCGAGATCCGCGCCTTCGTCGTCGAGCAGCTCGAGGACATGAACTACGACGTCGAGGACATCGACGACGACACCACCCTCGGGCCGTCCGGGGTGGACCTGGAGTCGTTGGCCCTCGCCGACCTGGCCGTGCGGGTGGAGGACCGCTACGGCCTGAAGTTCGCCGACGACGAGTCGGAGAAGCTGGCCCTGATGACGGTCGGCGAGTTCACCACGATGGTCGCCGACCGGGTCGCCGGGGCGACGAGCGACAACTCCTGATGGCCGGTCAGCCCGACCTGGGGCGAGCTGACCTGGTGACGATGCTCGCCGAACTCACGCAGAAGCCGGCCGCCGAGGTCGGCGACCGGATCGGCTCGATCGAGCTGGCCTGGCTGGTCCACCTCGTGGAGCAGCGCTACGAGCGGCAGCTCGACCTCACCGACGACCAGCTCGCCGGGATCCGCACCGTCGACGACGCCCTGGCGGTCTTCCGGACCGCCCTGACCGCCGCCGCCGATGGCTGAGCCGGTGGCCGTCCAGCTCACCGGCGTCCACGCGACCAGCGCGCTCGGCAGGGGCGCCGACGCGCAGCTCGCCGGCGTGCTGGCCGGGACGCCCGCGTTCCGGCCGGTGGACCGCTTCGACACGGCGCCGCGCCGGGTCGACGCCGCCGCCACCCTGCCCGATGTCGGCGACCTGGCCGACGAGCTGGCCGAGGCCGTCGACGCCGCCTGCCGGGCCGCCGGGCTCGACGCCGGCCGCCGGGCGGGCACCGCTCTGCTGCTGGCCGTGCACGGCGGCGCCGGCGTGCCGGCGCTCACCACCGCCCTGGCCGCCCGGACCGGGCTGACCGGCCCGACCCGGGCGTACACCACCGCCTGCGTCTCGGCGAGCAGCGCGGTGGCCGACGCCGCCACGCTGATCCGCCGCGGCGACGTCGACCGGGCGGTGGTCGCCGCCGGCTACCTCGTCGAGCCCGACCAGTACGCGCTGTTCGACGCCGGCCGTGCCCTCGCCACCGACGGCGCGGTGCGCCCGTTCAGCGCCGGGCGCACCGGGCTGCTGCTCGGCGACGGGATCGCCGCGGTGGTGCTCGAATCCGCGGCCGTCGCCCGGACGCCGGTCGCCGACCTGCTCGGCTGGGGCCGCGCCGGGGACGCGTTCCACCCCTGCCAGCCCGAACCCGGCGGTCGCGGCCTGGCCCGCGCGGTCACCGCGGCGCTGCGCCGGGCCGGCCTCGCGCCGGAGGCGATCGGGTACGTCAACGCCAACGCCACCGGCACCGGCTACAGCGACGCCTCCGAGGCGGCGGCGCTGGGCGTCGCGCTCGGCGCGGCGGCGCGGCGGACCCCGATCAGCTCCACCAAGGCGCTGCACGGGCACGCCCTGGAGGCGTCCGGGCTGCTGGAACTGGTGGTCACCGTGCTCGCCCTGCGGCACGGGAAGCTGCCCGTCAACGCCGGCTGGCTCGGCCCCGACCCGGCCTGCCCGCTCGACGTCATCCGCGACGCGCCCCGGCCGGCCGCCACCGGGTACGCGCTGAGCCTCAACGCCGCCTTCGGCGGCGCGAACACCGCCCTGCTGGTGGGTGCGGCATGAGCGGGGTCGACGGCCCGCGCGCGGCCCGCGACGCGGTGGCGCCCGCCGCCGCTGGCCGCACCGTGCTGGCCGAGGCGGCCTGGCCCGAACCGGGCGACGCCGCGCCGCCGCCCGTGCCCGGATTCGTGCACTCCAGCTTCCCGCCGCTGGTCGCGGCGGTCGCCGAGCGCTGCCTGAGCCGGGCGTACGGCGAGCGGCCGGCGCCCGACGGGCAGCGCACCGCCGTCGTGCTGGTCAGCGCGGCCGGGGACCGGGCCAGCGCGGCGCACGTGCGGGCCACGGTCGCCGCCGGCGGCCGGCCCGGACCGCTGTTCTTCTTCCAGTCGGTGCCCAACAGCGTGGCCGGGCACGTGGCCGCCCGCTGGGGGCTGGGCGGGCCGGTGGTCTGCCTCGCGCCGACGGGCGACCCGCGCGACGAGGGGATCGCGGAGGTCGACCTGCTGCTGCACGACGGCGACGCCGACGAGGCGTTGCTGGTCCTGATCGAACAGGCGCCGGACGACGGCGGTGCGCGGGAGCCGGGCGCCGACGGCGCGACCGGCACCCGGGCCGTCGCGGTGCTGCTGGGGGGAGGAGACACACCATGAGGAGCAGGGGACTACGGGGGGTGCTGGCCGCCGACGAGCGGATCGGCGCCGGCAACGTGCTGGCCCGGGTGCTGGCGCACGGCGCCGACCCGGACGGGCCGGGGCTCACCTTCGACACCGCCGTGGACGGCCACCCGGCCGAGCGGCCGCTCACGCTGGGCCGGCTCGACGAGCGGGTCGCCGCCCGCGCGGCGTGGCTGCACGAGCGGGGCGTCAAGCCGCGCGACCCGGTCGCCGTCTGGGCCACCGCCGCCGCCGACATGGTGCTCAGCTTCCTCGCGCTGACCCGACTCGGCGCGGTCCCCGCGCTGATGAACGGCAAGCTGCGCCCGGAGATCGCCGCCGAGTACATCCGCCGGCTGCGCGGCGTCGGGGTGCTCGCCGACGACGCGCACACCGCGCTGCTGGCCGGGCACGACCTCGGCGTGCCGGTGATCGGCACCCCCGCCGAGGCGGGCACGGGCGACCCGGCCGCCGCGCCGGCGCACTACCGGCACCACGCCGACGACCCGGTCGTCATCACCCACACCTCCGGCACCACCGGCGTGCCCAAGGCGGTGCTGCACTCGCACGCGAGCCTCTTCGCCGCCACCCGGCACCTGCTCACCATGCCGCAGGCGCAGGGCACCCGCCGCATCCTCAACGCGCTGCCCGCCCCGCACACCGCCACCGTGCTCATGGTCAACCAGGCCCTCGGCAACTCCGCGGAGATGTTCCTGCTGTCCGAGCAGGGCGGCGAGCGGGTGCTGGACGCGATCCAGCGCTGGCGCCCCGACGGGGTGTTCGGCTTCTCCGTGACCTGGGCGGAGCTGGCCCGCTTCGACCTGTCCGCGTACGACCTGGACTCGGTGTCGCTGTGGTTCAACACCGGCGACTGCTCGCACGAGCCGCACGTGCGCCGGCTGGTCGCGGTCGGCTCCCGCGACACCGTCACCCGCGACGGCGTGGTGCGGGTGCCCGGCTCGGTCTTCATCGACGGGCTCGGCTCCAGCGAGATGGGGCACTCGATGTTCCACATCACCCACCGCGCCGACACCGACCGGTACGGCCGCTGCATCGGCCGCCCCTACCAGTTCGCCCGCGTCGCGGTGCTCGACGCCGAGGGCGAGCCGGTGCCGACCGGCGAGGTGGGCTGGCTGGGCGTCGACTCGCCGTCGCTGTTCCGGGGCTACTGGAACGACTCGGTCACCACCCACCGGTTCCGCCAGCGCGGCTGGTACCTCACCGGGGACCTGGTGTACGCCGACGCGCAGGGCCGCTACTACCACATGGACCGGGCCGTCGACTCCGTCGACGCGGGCGACGGCCGGCGGTTCTACACCGCCCTGTCGGAGGAGCGGATCCTCGCCTCCTGCCCGGACGTCACCGACTGCACCGTGGTGATCGTCGCCGAGGCCGGCCGGGTGGTCACCGACGTGCTGCTGGAACTCGCCGCCGGCGCCGACGACGCCGAGGACCGCACCGAGCGGGTCCGGGCGGCGCTCGGGGAGGACGTCGGTGCGACCCTGCGCCGGGTGGTGCCGGTCCGCCCCGCGGACATCCCGGTCACCGTCACCGGCAAGGTACGCAAGGTCGCCCTGCGGGAGCGCTATCTCACCGAGTCGCCGTCGTGACCGCCGTCATCACCGGGATGGGGCTGTTCACGCCCGTCGGGCGGGGCGTCGAGGCGACGTTCGACGCGCTCTGCGCGGGGCGGTCCGGGCTGAGCCGGCCACCGGCCGGGCACCCCGCCGCGCAGTCGCTGGAGGTCGCCGGCCTGCTCCCGGAGATCGACCCGCGCACCGTCGCCTCCGGGCCGGAGACCCGGGTGCTGGACCGGATCGTGGTGCTCGCCCTGCTCACCGCCGCCGACGCGCTCGCCGACGCCGGCATCGCGGTGGGCCGGGACGTCGACCCGGGCCGGATCGGGGTCATCGTCGGCGGGGTCGGCGGGATGGCCACCCTGGAGGCGCAGGTGCTGGCACGGGCCGAGCGGGGCCGCGCGGCGGTCAGCCCGTACCTGCTCACCGGCATCCTGCCGAACATGCCGGCGGCGCGGATCGCCATCCGGCACGGCATCCGCGGCTACACCTCCTCGGTCGGCACCGCCTGCGCCTCCGGGGCCCAGTCGGTGGCCGACGCGGTCCGGCTGATCCGGGCCGGGGAGGCCGACGTGGTGCTCTGCGGGGCCAGCGAGGCGCCGCTGTTCCCGACGTTCGCCGACACCTTCGGCAACGCCCGGGCGCTGGCGAGGGGCTGGGACGACCCGACGGCGGCGAGCCGGCCGTTCGACGCCCGCCGCAACGGGTTCGTCCTCGCCGAGGGCGCGGCCCTGCTGGTGCTGGAACGCGCCGAGCACGCCGCCGCCCGCGGCGTCACCGGCTACGCCGAGGTCGCCGGGTACGGGGCGACCACCGACGCGTACCACCCGACCGCCCCGCGCCCCGACGGCGCCGGCGCGGCGGAGTGCATGCGGCGCGCGCTGGCCAGCGGCGGCGTGCCCGCCGCCCGGGTCGGCTACGTCAACGCGCACGGCACCGGCACGAAGCTCGGCGACATCGCCGAGACCACCGCCCTGGCCGAGGTGTTCGGCGTCGGCGGCGTGCCGGTCAGCTCCACCAAGGCGCTCACCGGCCACCTGCTCGGCGCCTCCGGGGTGCTGGAGACGGCGGCCACCGCGCTGGCGCTCGGCCGGGGCCTGCTCCCGCCGACGCACAACCTCGACGACCCGGACCCGGCGTGCCCGGCGGACCACATCCGCAAGGAGCCGCGGGAGACACGGGCCGGATACGCAATGACCAACTCCTTCGGCTTCGGCGGCCAGAACGTGAGCCTGCTGCTCGCACGGGCAGCGCGGCCGAGGGCCTGAGACACGCTCCACCCCGGGCGGTGCGCGCCCGGGCGGCAGACCACGGGGGACCCGTGGAAAGGGCTGAGGACATGGACATCCGTGGAATAGACCACATCGAACTCTACGTGGGGGACGCCCGGCAGGCGGCCTTCTACTTCGGCCGGGCGGTCGGCTTCCACCTCTGCGGCCAGGGCGGGCCCGAGACCGGGCTGGCCGACCAGCGGTCGCTGCTGCTGCGCCACGCCGACATCCGGATGGTGCTGACCTCCGGGCTCACCGCCGAGCATCCCGCGTCCCGGTACGTGCAGCGGCACGGCGACGGCATCGCCGTGGTCGCGCTGGAGGTCGACGACGCCGCCGCCGCGTACGCCGAGCTGGTGCGCCGCGGGGCGGCGGGGGTGACGCCACCGACCACCCACACCGGCGCGGACGCCGAGGTGGTGACCGCCGAGGTGGGCGGCTTCGGCGACGTGCTGCACCGCCTGGTGTCCCGGCGCGGCGACCGGGGCGACTTCCTGCCCGGGGCGGTCGAGATGACGCCCCCGGCCGGCGGCAGCGACGACAAGCTGCTCGCCGAGATCGACCACCTGGCGGTCTGCGTGCCGCCGGGCCAGCTCGACGAGACCGTCCGGCACTACCGGGAGGTGTTCGGGTTCGCGGAGATCTTCGAGGAGCACATCGAGGTCGCCGGGCAGGCGATGAACTCGAAGGTGGTGCAGAGCCCCTCGGGGCGGGTCACCCTGGTGCTGCTGGAGCCGGACCGCAGCCGCCGGCCGGGGCAGATCGACGCCTTCCTCGACCAGCACGCCGGTGCCGGGGTGCAGCACCTCGGGCTGCGCACCGACGACATCGTCACCGCCGTCGGCGCGCTCGCCGAGCGGGGGGTGCGCTTCGCCGGCACCCCCCGCAGCTACTACGACGCCCTGGAGGCGCGGGTCGGCCGGGTGGACGCGCCGCTGGAGCGGCTGCGCGACCTCGGTGTGCTGGTCGACCGCGACCACGGCGGGCAACTGCTGCAGATCTTCACCGAGTCCATGCACGTGCGCCGCACGCTCTTCCTGGAGCTGATCGAGCGGCGCGGGGCGCGGACGTTCGGCAGCGGCAACATCAAGGCGCTCTACGAGGCCAAGGAACGGGAACTGGCCGCGGCGGGGGCGATCCCCGCCGTCGCGGCCGCGACACCGCAGGAGGTGCGGGCGTGACCACGACCGAGTTCGAGCCGACACTGACCGCCGAGGAGGAGGCGCTGCTCCCGTCCGACGAGGACGTCGCCTTCTACGCCGAGCACGGCTGGTACCTGTCGAAGAAACTGCTCACCGACGACGAGGTGGACGCCCTCACGGCGGCCGCCGACCGCTACTACGACGGCGAGCGGGACCGCCGCCTGCCGGTGCGCCCGCCGAAGCTCGCCTACTGGGAGCCGTCGAAGGGCGCGGTGCAACGGCACAACGACTACGTCCACCACGAGCACGACGGGCTGGGGGCGATCCTGCGCAAGCCGCTGATCGGCGCGGTCGCGGCCCGGCTCGCGCGGGCCACCGAGATCCGCGTCTTCCAGTCCACGTTGATCTACAAGCCGCCGATCTCCGGCGAACCGTCCAACATCGTGCCCTGGCACTTCGACAAGCACTACTGGGCGTCCTCGTCGTCGGAGAACATGCTCACCGCGTTCATCCCGTTCCACGACTGCGGCGAGGAGATGGGCACCATCACCATGGTCGACGGCTCGCACCGCTGGAAGGAGATCGGCGCCGACGACACGGTGGTGCGCCACTTCGCCGAGCGCGACCGCGACCAGTTGGAGGAGATGCTCGCCGAGAACGCGGCCCACAACGGCGCCCAGATCCGCAAGGTGCCGATGGTGATCCCCAAGGGGCACATGAGCTTCCACCACTGCCGCACCTACCACGGCAGCGGCGCCAACGTCAGCGGCCGCCCGCGCCGGGCGATCTCGCTGCACCTGCAGGACGGCGACAACGCCTGGCGGGAGTTCCCCCTCTCCGACGGCACGCTCGCCGCGTACAACCACGACGTGCTCGTGCGCCGCACCCCCGACGGGCGGCCGGACTACGCCGACCCCGAGTACTGCCCGGTCATCTGGCGCCACCGCGCCCCGCAGGGAGGCTGACATGTCACGCTACGACTGGGGTAGGACCCACCCGGGCATCGAGCGGCTGGAGCAGGCGGTGACCGACCGCCGCGACGTGGTGGTCCGGCACCCGCTCTACGCCAACCTCGACACCCACGAGGCGCTGGTCACCTTCATGGAGCACCACGTCTTCGCCGTCTGGGACTTCATGTCCCTGCTGAAGTCGTTGCAGCGGCAGCTCACCTGCGTCACCGTGCCGTGGATCCCGACCGGGCCGACCGGCAGCCGCCGCCTGATCAACGACATCGTGATGGTGGAGGAGAGCGACGAGCTGGGCGACGGCTACCTCAGCCACTTCGAGCTGTACGTGCGGGGCATGCGGGAGGCCGGCGCCGACACCACGGCCGTGGACAAGCTGGTCGACCTGCTGCGGGCGGGCCGGCCCGTGGCCGAGGCGCTGGTCGACGCGGGCGTGCCCGCGCCGTCCGCGGCGTTCGCCGCCACCACCTGGCGGATCATCGAAAGCACCCCGGTGCACTGCCAGGCCGCGGCCTTCGCCTTCGGCCGGGAGGACCTGATCCCGGACATGTTCACCCAGGTCGTCGCCGTCAACGAGCGCAGCCGCAAGCTGCACACGTTCGTCGACTACCTGGAGCGGCACATCGAGGTCGACGGCGAGCAGCACACCCCGATGGCGATGCAGATGCTCGCCGACCTGTGCGGCGACGACGACACCAAGTGGCAGGAGTGCGCGGACACCGTCAACGCCGCGCTCGCCGCCCGGGCGAAGCTCTGGGACGACATCCTCGCCGCCGTCAAGGAGGGACGCGACCGGTGACCGACGCCGACCCGGTCCGGCTCTACCGGACGGTACGGCTGATCCGCCGGTTCGAGGAGCGGGCCATCGAGCTGGTCCGCTCCGGGCACATCGTCGGCGGCATCCACCCGTACCTGGGACAGGAGGGGATCGCCGCCGGGGTGTGCGCCGCGCTGGGCGCCGGTGACGTGGTCGCCGGCACCCACCGGGGGCACGGGCACGTGCTCGCCAAGGGCGCCGACCCGGCGCGGATGCTCGCCGAGCTGTGCGGCCGGGTCACCGGCCTCAACGCCGGCCGGGGCGGCTCGATGCACGCCGCCGACTTCGGTGTCGGCGTGCTCGGCGCCAACGCCATCGTCGGCGCGTCCGGGGCGATCATCACCGGCGCGGTGTGGGCGCGCCGCCGCCGCGGCGACGACGTCGTGGGGGTGAGCTTCTTCGGCGACGGCGCGGTCAACGAGGGGATGCTGCTGGAGGCGTTCAACCTGGCCGCGCTGTGGCGGGTGCCGGTGCTGTTCGTCTGCGAGAACAACGGCTACGCCACCACCATGCCCGTCGCGGGCGCGGTCGCCGGCAGCATCCCCGGCCGCGCCGCCGCGTTCGGCATCCCGGCCGCCGTCGTCGACGGCCAGGACCCGGAGGCGGTACGCGCCGCCGCGGCGGCCGCCGTCGACCGGATGCGCGCCGGCGGCGGCCCCGAGCTGATCGAGGCCCGCACCTACCGGTTCGACGCCCACCACACCTTCGAGCACGCGGTACGCCTCGACTACCGCCCGCCCGACGAGGTGGCCCGGGGCCGGGCCCGGGACCCGGTCGACATCCAGGGCGGGCGGCTCTCCCCCGACCAGCGGGCGGAGGTCGACGCCGAGGTCGAAGCCACCCTGGCGGCGGCCGTCGAGTTCGCCCTCGCCGGCGCCGAGCCGGATCCGGCCGACGCCCTGGCGCACCTGTACGCCAGCGGCCTGACCGCCCGCACCGGAGGTGGGTAGATGCCCAGACTGTCCTACCGCAAGGCGCTCACCCGGGCCCTCGCCGACGAACTGGCCCGCGACGAGTCGGTGTTCCTGCTCGGCGAGGACATCCGGGTGGCCGCCTCGAACGTCACGGCCGGGCTGTTCAAGCGGTTCGGCCCGGAGCGGGTGCTCGACACCCCGCTGTCGGAGCAGGCGTTCACCAGCTTCGCCACGGGGGCCGCCCTCGCCGGGATGCGGCCCGTGGTCGAGTTCCAGATCCCGTCGCTGCTGTTCCTGGTCTTCGAGCAGATCGTCAACCACGCGCACAAGTTCCCGCTGATGACCGGCGGGCAGTGCGCGGCGCCCGTCACCTACCTGGTGCCGGGCTCCGGCTCCCGGACGGGCTGGGCGGGGCAGCACTCCGACCACCCGTACAGCCTCTTCGCCCACGTCGGGGTGACCACGGTGGTGCCGGCCACCCCCGCCGACGCCTACGGGCTGCTGGTGTCGGCGGTGCGCTGCGACGACCCGGTGGTGGTCTTCGCCCCGGCCGGGGCGCTGGACGTCCGCGACGACGTCGACTTCGCCGCGCTCGCGCCGGTGCCGCTGGGCCGGGGCCGGGTGCACCGCTTCGGCGACGACGTGACCGTGGTGGCGGTCGGGCACCTGGTGCACGACGCCCTCGCCGTCGCCGAGGAGGTGGCCGACCAGGTGTCGGTGGAGGTGTTCGACCCGCGCACGCTGTACCCGTTCGACTGGGACGGGCTCGCCGAGTCCGTGGCGCGCACCGGTCGGCTGGTGGTGGTGGACGACTCCAACCGCTCCTGCGGTATCGCCGGGGAGATCATCGCGACCATGGTCGAGCGGGTGCGGCTGGTCGCGCCGCCGCGCCGGGTCACCCGCCCCGACGGCGCGGTGCTGCCGTTCGCCCCGGCGCTGGACCGGGCCGTGCAGCCGAGCCGCGAGCAACTCCTGGCCGCCATCCAACACGTCATGAAGGACGGTTGAAGTGATCGACGCCGACTACCGCTGGCCCTCCGCCGCGCAGGCGTGGCTCGACCTGCCCGCGCCGGTGCGCGCCGAGATGGTGGCCGCCGGGGCCGAGTCCTGGCGGGACATCTTCGACGGGCGCGCCACGTACAACAAGCAGTGGCGGCTGGCCCGGCCGCCGGTGATGGACGAGACCTCGCTCGGCGTGCTCAACGCCGTCTCCGACCGCCTCGCCCAGCTCATCTTCGAGGCGTGCCGGCGGCGGGCCGGCACGGCGGGCGAGCTGCGCCGGCTGCTGAACGTGCCCGACGGCGAGACCCGGCTGCTGGACGACGCCGAGCCGCTGACCGAGGCGCTGCTGGACGCGTTCCGCCCGGACGTGCTGCTCTCCGACGGGGTGCCCCGGTTCGTGGAGTACAACATCGACAGCAGCCTCGGCGGGGCGTTCGACGCGGACACCACGGTGCGCCGCTTCGTCGACGTCTACCGGCGGCGCGGCCTCACCGACCGGATCCGCCTGTCGGCGGCCCCGTCGGCCGTGGACCAGCGGTTCGCCGCGATCCGTGCCGGGCTCGGCCTGCCCGACGGGGCCCGGGTCGCCATGCTGATCGACTTCGACGCCGAGTACCCCGGCCTGGACGACCCGCAGCGCTTCTTCCGGCTGCTGTCGCCGGTGGTCGAGCGGGCCGCCGCGTCCGGCCTGGAGCTGGTCATCGCGCCGGTCTCCCAGGTGACGCTGGACGACCGGCAGCGGCTGGTCGCCGGTGGCGCCCCGGTCGACGGGGTGTTCCGCCTCTTCGTGCCCAACCGGGTCACCCCGAGCGCCGGGGTGGACGCCCTGGAGGCGGGGCTGGCGGCGGGGACGGTGCCGATGTGGGTGTCGGCGGCGGCGTGGCTGATCGCCAACAAGCGGGCCTTCGCCTGGCTCTGGGAGGACGCCGACGCGCTGGCGCCGCCGGACCGGGACCTCATCCAGCGGTACGTGCCGCGGACGTGGTCGCTGACGGCGGATCTGCTCGACCGGGCGGTGGCCGACCGGCGCGACCTGGTGGCCAAGCCGGCCGACGGCTCCGCCGGGGTGGACGTGCTGATCGGCCGGGAGACCGACGCCGACGCGTGGCGCGACGGGCTGACCCGGGCCGTCGAGCGGGGCGGGTTCATCCTCCAGGAGTACGTGCGGGCCGACGACGTTCCGCTGGACTTCGTGCACATCGAGACCGGCGAGACGGTCAGCGCCGAGGTGCCGTACAGCATCGCCCCGTACCTGTTCGGCCGCCGGCCGGCGGGTGCCTGCATCCGCACCGGCTTCCCCGGCTGCGACGCGGTGCTCAACCTGGCCCGCGGCGTCCTCCTCTCCGGCCTCCTGGTGGTCGACTGACGCGGCGTGCGGGTGCTGGCGGGGCGGCGGTTCGGCCGCCCCGCCGGTGACCGGGCGAGGGGTGCGGGCGGATCCCGCACGCCTCGCCGGTAGGACGTTTGCAAGAGTCGATGCGAACGGTTTGGATGGGATCCTCGACCACTGAAGGAGTCCGCCATGAGTCTTGGTCGTCGGTGGCTGTCGCGAACGGGCGCGGTGCTGCTCGTCCTCGCCGGGCTGGCCGTCCCCGCCGGTCCCGCTCCGGCGGCGGGTGCGGATCCGAGGTTCACGTTCGACCTGACCGGTACGACGATGCCGTTGGGGGTCACGAAGAAGCGGGTCCACCTCAGACTCACCAACCTGACCGACAGGACGCCGAGTCAGGTGATCTTCTACGTCCGCCCCGGCGAGGCGGACTGGCCGGACAGGATCTCCCTGATGTGGCCGGAGGGCGGTGGCTCCGGCGAGTGCGACGGCGACGCCTGGGGTTGGTACTGCCGGATCGAGTCGAGCGTCCTTCCGGAGTTGCTGCCGGCAGCCGGCGAGACGGTGGACCTTCCCATCGACATCCACGTCCAGGGAGACCAGCCCTACGAAGGCAGGTTCTCCGTCGAGGCCGGCATGGCCTGGGGCGACGAACCGATGGAGACCAGCGCCCGCAGATGGTTCACGCTCAGGGTGGTCGACGACCCCGTGGCGGACCTGTCGGTGGTGGCGCCGGACGTGAAGCAGTCGGTGCGGGTCGGCGCGGGCGGCCGGCTCGAACCCACCGGGACGTTGCAGCCGGGTGAGACGGGCGCGCTGCGGTACCGGATCGTCAACCAGGGCCGGAAGGCGGTCGGCGGCGTCAAGGTCACGCTGCGCCTGCCCGAGGCGGTGGAGTTCACCCGACCGCCGAAGGAGTGCGCGGTCGCCGACGACGGGCGGTCGGCGGTCTGCACCTACGACACGCTCGCGCTCGTACCGGTCGGCCAGGACACCGACCCGACCGACGGCAGCCACTCCGCCGTCGAGCTGCACGACCTGGTGACGGTGGCGGCCTCCAGCAAGGCACCCGTCACGTTGGCGGGCGGGACGGTGCAGGTCGAGGGCCTGGCCGAGCGGACGGATGCCCGCTCCGGCCTGAAGCGCACCGAGCTGCCGGCGAACGCCGTCGCCGTGCCGGCGGCCGACGTGGACGACAGCGACAACCGGGACGGGTTCGCGGTCCTGGTGGCCGCGCGCGGCAGTGCCGGCGGCGACGACGGCGGTGGTGGCGGCGGCGGGGGCGAGCTGCCGATCACCGGGCCGCGGGCCGGACTGGTCGCGGGAACCGGTCTCGCCCTGGTGGCGGGCGGCGCAATCGTGCTGCTCCTCGCCCGGCGCCGCCGCGTGGTCGCACCGCGCGGCGGGACGCCTGCTGCCTGATTCGTTCCCCACCGCTGCGGGGGGCACGCCGGGCGTCACGACCGCGTGATCGACGCCGGGCCGGGCATCACCCGCCGCACGGAGAAGGGCCTCGACCGGCTGACCCTCCACGAGGCTGCACCGCTGTCGCGCGCGGGTCGGGGCGCGACGATCGCGCCTCCGCCGGGTCAGGCGTCGTTGAGGTAGGTGAGGACGGCGAGGACGCGCCGGTTGTCGTCGGCGGACGGGGGGAGGCGCAGCTTGTCGAAGATGCTCGCGGTGTGCTTGCCCACGGCGCTCTCGCTGAGGAACAGCCGCTGCGAGATGGCGGCGTTGGACCGGCCCTGGGCCATGAGTTCCAGCACGTCGCGTTCGCGCGGCGTGAGGCGGGCCAGGGGTGAGGCCGTGCCGCCGGCCGTCAGCAGCTTGGCGATCACCTCGGGGTCCATCGCGGTGCCGCCCGACGCGACCCGGCGGACGGCGTCGATGAACTGGTCGGCGTTGAGGACACGGTCCTTGAGCAGGTAGCCGACCGCGCCGGCCCCGTCGGCCAACAGTTCCCGGGCGTAGAGCTGCTCGACGTGCTGGGACAGCACCAGCACCGGGAGACCGGGGATCTCGCGCCGGGCGGCCAGCGCCGCCTGCAGGCCCTCGTCGGTGAAGGTCGGCGGCAGCCGTACGTCGACGACGGCCACGTCGGGGCGGTGCCTGGTCAGGGCGGCGCGCAGTGCCGGCCCGTCGCCGACTGCCTCGGCGAGGGTGAAGCCGTGGCTCTCCAGGAGCAGGACCAGTCCATCCCTCAGGATGTGGAGGTCCTCGGCGAGGACGACGCGCACGGGATCTCCATGGTGACGACGGTGGGTCCGCCGGGCGGACTGTGCAGGCTCATGGCCCCGTCGAATGTAGCGAGCCGCCGTTGGATGCCGCGCAGCCCGGTGCCCCTGGCCGGGTCGGCCCCACCGGGACCGTCGTCGGTCACGACCATCCGGAGCACCCCGTCGCGGTGCGACACCGACACCGAGATGTGGGCGGCGCAGCGGGCCGCGTTGGTGAGGGCCTCGCAGGTGACGAAGTAGGCGGCCGACTCGACCGGCGCCTCGAACCGGCCCGGCAGGTCGACGTCCACGTCCACCGGCAGCGGGGTGTCGAGCGCGATCGCCCGGATCGCGTCGCCGAGTCCGCGTTCGGCCAGCACCGGCGGATGGATGCCGCGGACGAGGTCGCGCAGCTCGGCCAGCGCGGCGGCGGACGTCTCCTGCGCCTGTTCCAGCAGCCGTCGCGCCCGCGCCGGGTCGGTCTCCATGAGCTGTGCGACGGCGGCCAGGCTGAGCCCGACGGCGATGAGCCGGGCCTGGGCGCCGTCGTGCAGGTCACGTTCGATGCGGCGCAGCTCGGCCGCCTGCACGCCGACGGCGTCGGCCCGGGTCGTGGCGAGGTGCGCGACCCGCGAGGCGAGCACGGTGGCCGCCGTGGGGGTGAGCAGGAGCTGGTCCCACCACAGCCGCAGCCTCATCACTGGGCCGGCCAGGCCGAGCCCGAGCAACGTCATGACCAGCCCGACGGGCATGCTCGCCCAGTCCGGGAACCACGGCGCGACGAGGCCGACATGCTCGATGCCGAACCACAGGTAGAACGGGGTGACCCAGTGTCCGGTGGACAGGCCGATCGGCACCGCCCAGCCCGCCCACGTCAGGGGCTGGCAGAACAGGGCGTAGAACCCGAAGCCGACCAGGACCCCCGGGACGAACGAGAGCGGGGCCAGGACGACCGCGCCCAGCGACCACAGCTGGTCCCGCCAGGTGGCCGGGTCGCCGAGCAGCCACCGGGGCCGCTGACCCTGGACGGCCGCCACGACATCGGTGTACAGGACCCGCCCGACCCGGTAGTTGCCGTCCTCGCCCGGACTGGGCGGCGGCGGATACGGCCGGTACGGTGCGGGCAGGTCGGAGCCCGTCCACCGGCTGACGCGGCGCCGGTAGAGCGCCACCAGTGACCGCGTGACCGGCAGGGTGTACGGCAGCAGCCCGCCCCACGACACGGCGGCGGCGAGCAGGTTGAGCAGCAGGCCGCCGAACGCGGCGAGGGACAGCCCGGCCAGGCCGGCTCCCCGCCAGGTCGTCGCCGAGGCGCGGCTGATCCACCGGCGGAACGCCGACCGCGGCCGTTCACCGGTCCCGAGCACCGCACCGGCCCACGATCCGTACGCCCGCAGCGCGCCCGGCGCGAGCAGGAACGCGGCCACGACGGCGCCGACGGCCGCCGGCACCGACCACGCGGGAGTCCACGGGGGCGAGGCGAGCAGGAACGCGCCGGACGCGACCAGTGCGGGCGGCACCAGGAGCGGGACCGCGCCGAGGACCGGGGTGAGGATCAGCCACAGCCACTCCCGCACCATCGTCGGGTCCTTCGCGTAGTGGTCCAGCTTCAGCAGGAACGCCGGCACCCGTGGCGAGCGGTACAGCGTGTCGTCGTGGGCGTACCAGCCGTCCGCGCGCCGGTGCGGCGCGGGCGGCGGAGACCGGACGGGGTCGGGCAGGTCGACCCCACCCCATGCCCGGGCGAGTCGGCGGCCCAGCGTGGTCAACCGGAACTGCCCGGCGACGGCGAGCGGGTAGGGAACCACCAGGGTGGCGGCGAGCACGAGGAGCTGCCCGTAGGCGAACCCGGCGACGGACAGGACCACCAGGGCGGCGCAACGTGGCAGGGCGAGCGCGAAGCGGGTCACGGCCCGAGTCTTCGCTTCACCGACCGCCGCCGCACTGGGGGAGGGTACCGACCAGGGGTGGGGCTGGGTACACCCCCACCGGGTGGCTGGACCCATTCTCGGCGACCGGTGGAATTCCTAGCGTTCTCGGCATGTCAGTCATCGAGGTGAGGAACCTCCGCAAGCACTACGCCGATCAGGTGGCCGTCGCCGACGTGTCGTTGAGCGTGGACGAGGGCGAGATCTTCGGGCTCGTCGGCCCAAACGGCGCCGGCAAGACCACCACCGTGGAGTGCATCGAGGGGCTCCGGGCCCCGGACGCCGGGACGGTGCGGGTGCTGGGGCTGGACCCGCGCCGGGACCGCGCGGCGGTGCGCCGGAAGGTGGGCGTCCAACTCCAGGAGAGCCGGCTGCCGGATCGGATCAGGGTGTGGGAGGCGCTGGACCTGTACAGCTCGTTCTATCCGCACCCGGCCGACTGGCGGGAGCTGATGGACGAGCTGGGGCTGACCCCCAAGCGGAACACGGTGTTCGCGAAGCTCTCCGGCGGCCAGAAGCAGCGGCTGTCGATCGCGCTCGCGCTGGTCGGCAACCCGTCGGTGGCGATCCTCGACGAGCTGACCACGGGGCTCGACCCGCAGGCCCGGCGGGACACGTGGGAGCTGGTCCGGCAGGTCCGGGACCGTGGCGTCACGGTCGTGCTGGTGACCCACTTCATGGACGAGGCGGAGCGGCTCTGCGACCGGCTGGCGGTCATCGCGGCCGGCCGGGTCGTCACCGTCGACACTCCCCGCAACCTGATCGCCGGTGCGCGGGTGCCCGGCGTGGAACGGCCCACCCTCGAGGACGCGGTCCTCGCCCTCACCTCTGCCAGGAGCCTCTGATGGTCACCCTTTCCAAGATCATCCGCGTCGAGGCGAAACTGTTCCTCCGGGATCCGGTCGGCGCCTTCTTCGCCGTCGCGTTCCCGGCCCTGCTGATCCTGGTGCTCGGCCTGGCCATGCCGGGGTTCCGGGAGCCGGCCGACGAGCTGGACGGCCGCCTTCCCCTGGAGGCATACCTGCCCATCACCATGATGCTGGCCATCGCGACGGTCACGATGATGACGCTGTTGAACGTGGTGGGCAGCTACCGCGAGCGGGGCATCCTGCGCCGGCTGTCGACCACCCCGGTCTCGCCGACGGCGGTGCTCGTCGCGCAGGTGGCCGTGAACGTCGCCGCGCTGCTGGTCGCGTGCGGCCTGGCCTGGCTGGTGGCGGCGACCGTCTTCGACGTCCCGCCGCCCGGCAACGCGGCCGGCTTCGTGCTGGCGTTCACGCTCGGGGCGGGCGCGATGTGCGCCCTCGCGCTGCTCGTGGCGGCGGTCACGCCGAGCGCCCGGGCCTCGATGGGGATCGGTCAGCTGATCTACTTCCCGATGATGTTCTTCGCCGGGGTGTGGACGCCGGGGCCGTTGATGCCCGATCTCGTACGCCGGATCGCCGACTTCACCCCGCTGGGGGCCGCGTCCCTGGCCGTGCAGGACGCCTGGGCGGGCTCCTGGCCCACGGTGACGCACCTGGCCGTGCTGGTGGCGTTCATTGTGGTGCTGGGCGGGTTCGCCGCCCGCTGCTTCCGCTGGGAGTGATCGTGGCGGAGTGCCGCGCCGGGGGAGGGGCGGACGTCATCCCGGCGCGCCACCGCGCCGCGCGCGGCTCAGGAGCGGCACGGGAAGTTGGCCTTCGTGCAGGTCGTCCCGGAGTTGTAGGCGTCGTTGAAGTGCGTGTAGTAGGCGTCGTAGAGCGGGCGGGTGGCCCCGCTCTCCGGCGCCATCTTGACGAAGATCTCGTCGTTCTCGTTGAGGGCGTCCTGGGTCCAGTTCTGCGAGCCGGTGTAGACCCGGTACTGGTAGGCGCTGCCGTACCTGCCGTGGGCCAGGAAGAACTTGTCGTGGACCTTGGCCCGGCTGCGCAGGGAGACGCCGGCGTCGAGCAGGGCGTCGTAGACGGACCGGCTCATCGCGATGCTGCCGTCGGTGTTCGTACCGATCACCATCCAGACCCTGCACCCGGCGGCCCGGAACCGGGTGACGAGGTCGACCAGTTGCGGCCGGCCGGTGGTCACCGCCGCCATGCCCACGCGCAGCCGGCAGTCGGCGTCGGGGGTCAGGTCGTTGAGGCGGGTGACGATGGTGTCGGTCTGTCCGACGCCCTCCGGGGACGCGTACGCGTCGGCCGCGGCGGCCTGGTAGTAGCCCCGGCCGGAGGCGGAGTCGTAGTAGTCGTTGCCGCTGTAGTGCCGGCGGTTCCACATGTCGGCGAAGTTGGTGCCGAGGCCGGCGGCGAGCGCCGCGTCGCCGTAGACGGTGATGGTGTTGTTGAACGCGTCCGGGCCGGTGGCGTAGGTGAGGTTGCTGGACCCGAACCAGACGACGTTGCCGTGGGCGACGCCGTTCGGGTCGGTGGTGCGGGTGAAGGTGAACAGTTTGGTGTGCATGTCGCCGGCGGCGCTGGTGCTGATGCAGCCCCGGCCGCCGCTGCTGTTCTGGCAGAACTGGTGGTATCGCAGTTTCCTGATCGTCGCGACGGCCGGATCGGTCGAGGTCGCGTTCTTGCCGTCGACGACCACCATCACGGTGACGCCGCGGTTCTGGGCGCGCAGCAGGGCGTCGGCGACGGAGTCCACGCTGATGGAGTGCATCGCGCCCCGGATGGTGGAGCCGGCGGGCGCGGCGTCGATCAACCGCTCCAACTCGGCCAGGATGGTGTAGTCGCGGCCGGCCGTCGGATTGCTGAAGTGTGCCCACACCGGATGGCCGGCCAGGGTCGCCGTCGCGGCGGAGACGCGGCTGGTGGCTGCCGACGCCGGCGCCGTCCCCACCGCGAGCAGGACGGCGCCCGTCAGCACGCACGCCAGCGCACGGCGGACCCTGAGGCTCAACCGATCAAGCATCATGGATCGCATACTTCGGCAAGAAGTTCCATGCGTCAATGCGACGAGGGTGAGAAGTTGCAATCGCCCGTGGCGTGCGCCGGGTCCAGGCGGACGATCTCACCCGGTAGCACGTCAGGGGTGGGCGTCACCCCCGCTGGCGGGCCTGTCGACCGGTCAGGTGGGCGCCGAGGCGGCGGACGGTCTCGGCGGCGGCGACGGCGTCGCTGCGGGCGCTGCCGTGCCGGCCGTCGCTGCTGTAGATCGACGGGTCGGCGGTGAGCGGGTGGTCGGTGAGCCGCACGTGCAGGGTGCCGAGCCGCTCCGCGAGCGCCCCGGTGTGCGCGGAGAGCCGCCGCATCCGCTCGGCCAGACCGGCCCGGTGCCGCTCGGGCACCGCCGGGCTGTGCGAGACGTCGAACATGCCGACGGTGATCACGTCCGCGCCGGCGGCCCGCAACGCCCCGATCATCGCGGTCAGCTCCGCGTCGACCGCGTCGGCGTCGTACGCCGGGTGGAAGGCGTCGTTGCCGCCGCACACCACCAGCGCCAGGTCGGGCCGGAACGCCAGCGCCGGGGCGAGCTGGCGGGCGCGCACCTCGTGCGCCCGCAGCCCGCGCAGCCCCAGGTTCAGGTACGCCAGCTCGGGCCGCACGGCGCGCAGCTCGGCGGCGATCCGGTCCGCCCACTGCACGTCGGGGTAGCCGTCGACGGGCTCGCAGAGCCCCTCGGCCACGCTGTCGCCCAGGACCGCGAAGCGCCGCCACGGATGGTCGCGCAGCAGCGCCGCGCTCTCCCCGTCGCGCAGGCAGAACGGGTCCGTCGCTTCGGTCGGCGTCAATGGCATGAGCGCACGCTAGTCGACCGGGTCGTCCCCGGCCAGCGGCCCGTCGGGCAGGGCGACCTCCGCCAGGTAGACGCTCGTGCGCTCCTCGTGCGAGGAGTAGTAGCTGACCCACAGCGTCCCGTCGTGCCAGATGAGGCCGGGGTAGCCGCAGTCGCCGCCCGACGGCAGCGGGACGAGTTCGGTCAGGCGTCCCCGCCGCGGGTCGACGGCGCAGATCGCGGTCCGCACCGCGCCGTCGTGCAGGCGTACGCCCGCGACCAGGCGGCCGTCGGGGAGCCGGCGCAGGGCCGGCCCGCCCACCCGCACCCCCAGGTCGGTCCAGGCCCAGTCGCGGTACGGCGGCCGGGCCCGGCCGAGCTGCGCCGTGGCGGTCTCCCGGTCGCGCCGCAGCAGGCAGGTGGCGGTGCCGTCGGGGTCGAAGACCAGCCCGGACTCGTTCGGGTAGCCGCCGAGGAAGAGCGTCTCCAGCACCGGGTGCAGGTCGACGCCGTCGCCGCTGCGGTAGAGCCGGACGAAGCGGGGCTCCCGGGTGGCGTAGCCGACCCCGTACATCGCCCCGGCGTGCCAGGCCGCCTGCCAGACCCAGACGCCCGGCTCGCCGACCGGGGTGGGCTCGCCCCAGCGGCGGCCGTCCGCGGAGAGCCAGCTCAGGGTCCGGAACTCCTTCGGTCCCGCGCCGGTGACCGCGGCGGCGAGCAGTTGCAGCCGGCCGTCCGGCCGGACGACGAAGCGCGGGTCGCGCAGGTCCGACCCGGGGCGGGCGAGCACCGCCGCCGGGCCCCAGGAGCGGCCGTCGGGGGAGGCGAGCAGCCGGATCACCCCGTCGGCGGACAGGTGCGACGCGCCCTCCCGGAACGCGCAGAGCCAGCCGCCCGCGTGCCGGACCAGGTCGGTGAACGCGCTGTGCGGCGCGGAGTCGCCGATGCGTCGTACGGCGGTCACCTCGGCGGCCGCCGGGCGGGCGGTCGGGGACGTCGTCATGCGGGTCGACGCTAGGCGGCGCGGCCGACGCCCCGGCGGCCCACGAACGAACGGCCGGCGAACAAACGCCCCGCCCGGCACCCTTTACGTGCGCGTTGACCAGTGTGAATATGTCTACATCGATCGGCAGACAGCCGGTCCAGCCCTCCCCGGGAGGTACGCGTGAGGCTCACTCGACGTGGTGTGATGTCCGCCGTCACCGTCGCTCTCCTCGGCGCCACCGTGGCCGTGTCACCGGCCCACGCCGCGCCCGCCGTCCTGACCGCCGACCGGGCCGCCAGCCTCGCGGCGGGCCTCGGTCCCGACCGCACCGCCGGCTCCTACCTGGACGCCGCGTCGGGCCGTACCGTCGTGGCCGTCACCGACGAGCGGGCCGCCGCCACGGTCCGCGCCGCCGGCGGCGTCGCCCGCCTCGTCACCCACAGCGCCCGCGCCCTGGAGGCCGCCCAGTCCCGGGTGGACCTGGGCGTCACGGGCACCGCCCTCTGGGTGGACCCGGTCGGCAACCAGGTGGTCGTCGGCGTGGACAGCACGGTCGGCGCCGCCCAGGTGGCGCGCATCCGCGCCGCGGTGGCCGCGGCCGGCGGCACGGCCCGGATCACCCCGCTCGCCGGCACGCTGAGCATGCGGATCTCCGGCGGCGACGCCATCTACGGCGGTGGCTACCGCTGCTCGCTCGGCTTCAACGTGCGCAGCGGCAGCACCTACTACTTCCTCACCGCCGGGCACTGCACCGACGTGGTCTCCGCCTGGTACGCCAACTCGGCGCAGAGCACCAAGCTCGGCGACCGCACCGGCACCAGCTTCCCGGGCAACGACTACGGCATCGTCCGCTACACCAACACCTCGATCGCCATCGACGGCTCGGTGGGCTCGCAGGACATCACCGCCGCCGGGAACGCGTCCGTCGGCCAGCAGGTGACCCGGCGCGGGAGCACCACCGGCACCCGCAGCGGCACCGTGACCGGCCTCAACGCCACCGTCCGCTACGCCGAGGGCACCGTCCGGGGCATGATCGCCACGAACGTCTGCGCCGAGCCCGGCGACAGCGGCGGCCCGCTCTACTCGGGCAGCACCGCGCTCGGGCTGACCTCCGGCGGCAGCGGCAACTGCCGCACCGGCGGCACGACCTTCTTCCAGCCGGTCACCGAGGCGCTCAGCCGCTACGGCGTCTCCGTCTTCTGACCCGACCACCTCGTGGGTCCCCGGCGGCATCCGCCGGGGAGCCACGTCGCGTCGGGCATCATGGCGGCATGGTGCAGGTGGCGGTGTGCGGGCCGGCGACCGCGTCGCAGGCCGAGCTGGCGCACGCCCGCAGGGTGGGCGAGCTGCTTGCCGAGCGCGGCGCGACGGTGCTCTGCGGAGGTGGCGGCGGGGTGATGTCCGCCGTCGCCGCCGGCGCCCGCGCCCGCGCCGGCCTGGTCATCGGCGTACGCCCCGACGACGGCACGGCCCCCGGCCCCGCGGCGGAGGTGTCGGCCACGGTCGTCACCAACATGGGTCAGGCGCGCAACGCGATCCTGGTGTGGAGCGCCGACGCGGTGATCGCGGTCGGCGGCTCGTGGGGAACGCTCTCCGAGGTGGCCCTGGGCCTGCGGCGCGGCGGCATCCCGGTGGTGGTGCTCGACGGGTGGCGGATCGTCGGCGCCGACGGCGCGCCCGTCGCCGGCCCGCTGTACGTGTCCACCCCGGAGGAGGCGGTCTCGGCGGCGCTGCCGGGTTGACGCCGCCCGGCGAGCCGACAGCACGTCAGGCGCGATCCGCCTGCCCGGCCCGGTACGCCGCCGCGAGCCGCTTCGGCGCCCGGTCCTGCCACGCCTCGACGACCAGCTCGGCCAGCTCGTCGGCGTCGATCCGGTCCAGCCGGACGAGGACCGCCGGGTAGCCGTCGAAGTGCGGGGTGGTGAAGTAGACGGCGGGGTCGTCGGCGAGCAGCGCCTCCTTCACGCCCAGGTCCGGCACCCGCACGCCGAGGACGGGGCCGTCGGGCGCCGCCGCCCCGAGGGCGTCGAGGTCGGCGCGGCGCAGTGGACGCTCCCAGACGAACGCCCGGTCGCGGACCTTCCACGCCGGCGCCCCCTGATAGGAGGGGTGCTCGCTCGTCTCCGGCAAAGCCAGCGCGACCCGGCGTACGTCCTCCCACGTGGCCATGCCCCGACCCTACGCCTGACCCACGACGCGCGGTTGCCGCTCGGCCGGCGCGGCGGCGGGCCGGGGGCGCAGGCCGGGCAGCAGCGGCAGCAGGGTGACCACCAGGCAGAACGCGGTCATCGCCAGCAGGGCGGGGACGAGGCCGAGCGCGGTCACCGACCAGCCGCCCAGCAGCGCGCCCAGCGGCAGGCC
This sequence comes from Micromonospora sp. URMC 106, assembly GCF_051386395.1. Taxonomy (NCBI): domain Bacteria; kingdom Bacillati; phylum Actinomycetota; class Actinomycetes; order Micromonosporales; family Micromonosporaceae; genus Micromonospora; species Micromonospora sp. URMC 106. The sequence goes on along the minus strand of NZ_JBPQTP010000030.1, from coordinate 4,278 downwards.
CGCGAACGCCAGCGACCCCGCCAGCCCGATCACCCGCGTCTGCAGCTCGGCCGGCACCCGTTCGTAGATCGCGACCCCCAGCAGCGGGTTGACCGCCGCGATGCCGATGCCGGAGGCGAACGTCACCGCCAGCACCACCGCCAGCTCCTCGCTGAGCGCGAGCACCAGCAGCCGCGGCGCGCCGCTGACCGCCGCCCCGACCACGAAGGCCAGGTAGCGGGGCAGCCGGGGGCCGAACGCGGTGAACAGCAGGTTCCCCAGCAGCGCGCCCGCCGAGAACGCGCCCAGCACCAGGCCCAACCCGGCCGGGCTGCGCAGCACCTCGGCCACCCAGAGCGGGATGTAGACGGCGACGCTCGCGTTGACCACCATGTTCAGCGCCGAGATCACCAGCAGCATGGTCAGCAGCATCCGGTCGTGCCCGAGGTAGCGGAAGCCACCCGCCAGCGCGCGCAGGTAGCCCTCCGGTCGCGCCGGCGCCGCCGGGGGCGCCGGCGGCCGGACGAGGAGCCCGACCAGCAGCGCGCAGACGGCGAAGCTGGCGGCGTCGACGAGGATCGCCTGGGTCACGCCGAACCACCAGATGAGCAGCCCGCCCAGCCCCGCGCCGAGCAGGGTGACCATCCGGCCGAGCCCGTCGTAGACGGAGGTCAGCCGGATCAGCCGCACCCCGGCGGCCTCCGCGGCCGGGCGGAACATGACGTGCTTGACCCGGTCGCCGACGCCCCGCAGCGTGCCCACCACGGCGACCAGCGCCACCAGCGCGCCGAAGCCCAGCCACGGGGTGAGGGCCACCGCGACCATCAGCCCCGCGCTGCCCACGTCGGCCAGGATCGAGGTGCGCCGCAGCCCGATCCGGTCCGCCCAGGGCGTGCCGAGCGCGCCGGAGAGCAGGTAGGGCAGCGTCTCGGCGGCGGCCACCACGCCCATCTTCGCGGGGCTGCCGGTGGTCTCCAGCACCAGCCACGGGATCGCCACCACCGAGACCCGGCTGCCCAGGTTCGAGATCAGGTCGGCGGCGACCAGGACGGTCAGTTCCCGCCGGGGGGTCACGCCAGCGTGCCGATCGACGCCTCCGGGTGCTCCACCGCGCTGGGGTGGGCCTCGGCGTACCGGGCGCGCAGCGCGCGCTTGTCCACCTTGGCGGAGCGGTTGAGCGGCAGCCGGTCGACGAACTCCACCCCGCCCGGCGCCCAGGTGTCGCTGAGCGCGGTGGTGACCAGGTCGATCAGCTCCCGCGCGGTCACCGTCGCGTCGGGCGCCGGCACCACGTACGCGTACGGCAGCTCGCCGGCGACCTCGTCCGGCACGCCGATCACCGCGGCCGCGCGGACCTGCGGGTGCCCGGCCAGGACGTCCTCGATCGGGCGGGAGTAGATCGGCCAACTGCGCCGTCGGGTGAGGATCCGGTCCTGCAACCGGTCGACGAGGTAGAGGTAGCCGTCGGCGTCGACGTGCCCGATGTCGCGGGTGCGGACCCAGCCGTCGACCAGCGTCTCGGCGGTCAGCTCGGGCTGGCCGTGGTAGCCGGCGAAGCGCAGGTCGGTGTGCACCCACACCTCGCCGTTCTCGCCGGGCGGCAGCACGGTGCCGTCCTCGGCGCGGATCTCGACGCGCACGTCGCCGTACGGCCGGCCGCAGGAGCGCAGCCGCTCCGGGTGCTCCGGGTCGTCGGTCAACCCCGGCAGGGCGGTGATCACGACGGCCTCGCTGAGGCCGTACACGATGCGCAGCACCGGGCCGAAGCGGGCGATCGCCTGGCGCAGCCGGGCGGGGGCGGCGGGCCCGGCACCCACGTTGAACATGAACATGGCGGAGAAGTCCGCGCCGTCCAGCGCCGGGTGGTCGAGCACCTCGTAGAGCATCGGTGGGGTGACGAAGGTGGAGTTGATCCGTTCCCGCGAGACGGTGTCGATGAACCGGGCCGGGTCCCAGCCGTCGCGGGGGAAGAGCACGCCGCCGGTGAAGAGGTTGAACAGCGTGGTGATCTGGCCGCTGGCCAGCCACATCGGCGAGTGCGACAGGTGCCGCAGCAGGGGGTACCCGGCGGCGCGGAAGTCGGCGGCCAGGGCGAGGATCTGCGCGTAGAAGCTCTCCCGGTGGTGCACCAGCTTCGGGGTGCCGGTGGTGCCGCTGGTCTGCAGGAAGGACTCCGGCACCGGCGTCTCCGCCGGCAGGTCGTCCCCGTCCGCGCGGCCCGCGCCGGCGGTGAGGTCCGGGCCCGCGCCGCCCGGCCCGAGGCAGAAGACCGGCACGCCGGGCAGCCCGGCGGCCAGCTCCGGACCCAGGCTCGCCGGGTCGCGGGCGTCGTAGACGAAGGCGTCGGGGCGGGCCAGCCGGACGAACTCGGCCACCTCGCGCCGGGAGGTGACCGGCGCGATCCACATCGTCCGGCAGCCCAGCAGGTGCAGGGCGAGCTGCACCAGCGGCCCCTCCACCGGGTTGCCGAGCGCGACCAGCACCGCGGCCCCCGGCCGTACGCCGTGCCCGTGCAGCGTCGCGGCCAGCCGGCGCACCTCGGCGGCGACGTCGGCGTAGCTGAGCCGGCGCCCGCCGCCGACCAGCGCCTCCCGGTCGCCGAAGCCGGCGAACAGCTCCAGCGCCCGGTGCACGTAGCCGGCCCGTCGCTCCGGTCCGTCAGTCATCCGGCGGCCCCCCATCGGCGGAGAAATCGGCGTCCTCCGGGCATCCCCCGGGGACGGCGCGGCAGGTGGGCGCGCGCCTGCGCGACCGCACCGCCGCCGTCCGTGAGCGTAGGCACCACCGGCCGTCACGGGACAGAGCCCGAACGGCGTTCCGGCCGGACCGGAGGGCATTTGATCACGTCGATCAGGTTGATTGACGCCTGTAAAACGGGGCGGCTAGGTTTCTGGACCATCGTCCAGGCGGTGCCGTCAGTGGACGGCCCTGGGCTGCCAACGATGGAGGTTCAATGTCGACCCCGAAGAGATGGCATGTCATCGCGTCCGCGGCCACGTTGCTGGTCGCGGGCACCCCGGCGGTGGTGGCCAGCGCCGGCCCGTCGGACGCCGAGGCGGCCCGCCACCAGCGGGCGGTCTGGGCGGGCAGCTGGGCGGCCGCGGTCACCCGGGGCAACGCGACCGGCCTGACCAACAACGGCCTGAACAACCAGAGCGTCCGGATGGTCGTGCACACCAGCGTGGGCGGGCCGCAGTTCCGGGTGCGACTGAGCAACATGTACGGCGAGCAGGCCGTCCGGGTCGGCCGCGCCACCGTGGCGAAGCCGAACACCGCGACCCCCGACGACCTGTCCGACATCGACACCTCGACCCTACGGGAGCTGACCTTCGGCGGGGCCACCGCGGCCACCATGAACCGCGGCGGCGAGCTGCTCAGCGACCCCGTCGCCCTGCCCGTCGGCGACCAGCAGGACCTGGTGCTCACCGTGCACTTCCCGACCCCGACCGGGCCGGTGACCTTCCACGGCCAGTCCCGGCAGACCAACTTCATCGGCGCCAGCGACCTCACCTCCGCCGCCGACGGCGCCGGGTTCACCATCCGGCCGAACTGCTGCTGGTTCTTCCTGTCCGGCATCGACGTGCAGCGCAAGCACAGCCCCGGCTCGGTGGTGGTCTTCGGCGACTCGATCGCCGACGGCAACGGCAGCACCGTCAACGCCAACAGGCGCTGGCCGGACCTGCTCGCCGACCGGCTCATCGACGCCCGTCCCGACGTGCGCACCCCGGGCGTGCTCAACCTCAGCCTGGCCGGCAACCGGCTCAACCACGAGGGCACCGAGGCCGGCGCGGGCGGCTTCCCCGGCTACCACGAGCTCGGCCCCAACGCCCTGGCCCGCCTCGACGAGGACGTCTTCGCGCAGACCGACGCCCGGACCGTGATCACCCACCTGGGCATCAACGACATCTGGATGTCGGGCGACTCCGCCGAGAGCGTCATCGCCTCGCTGCGGCAGGTCAACCAGCAGGTGAAGGCGCGCGGCCTGCGCAGCCTCGTGTCGACGCTGACCCCGTACGAGGGGCACGGCAACCCGGGGGTGTGGACGCCCGAGAAGGAGGCCACCCGGCAGGCGGTGAACGCGTGGCTGCGCGGCAGCGACGAGTTCGACGGTCTGCTCGACTTCGACCGGGTGCTGCGCGACCCGGCCCAGCCGAGCCGGCTGCTGCCCGCGTACGACTCGGGTGACCACATCCACCCGAACGACGCCGGCAACCAGGCGATGGCCGACGCCGTACCGCTACGGCTGCTCGGCCTGTGACATCCGGCGCGGGCGGCTTCCCCGGCTACCACGAGCTCGGC
>NZ_JBPQTP010000029.1:0-61458 GCF_051386395.1 Micromonospora sp. URMC 106 | reverse complement strand
GTGGGTGGGTCAGGGGGTGGCTCGGGTGTGCAGCACTCGGGCCAGCGCGTCGAGGGCGCCGGGGTACGCGTGCGAGGGCGGGGTGGCGTAGCCGACCACCAGGCCCTGCGGGTGCCCGCCGGGGGCGTGCCGGTGCCGGCCGAGGGAGCCCAGGGCCAGCCCGTGGCGGGCGGCCTCGGCCAGCACCTGCGACTCGGTCGGCCCGTCGGCCGGCAGCTCGACCAACGCGTGCAGCCCGGCGGCGACGCCGCCCACCGCGTACCGGCCGCCGGCCGCGTCCAGCCGGCTCAGCAGCAGGTCCCGGCGGCGGCGGTAGTGCCGGCGTACCGCGCGGACCTGCCGGTCGTAGCCGTGGCCGTCGATGAGGTCGGCGAGCGCGAGCTGCCCGATCGTCTCGGAGTGCAGGTCCAGATGGCGCTTCGCCTCCACCACCGGCTCGACGAGCCGGGCGGGCAGCACCACCCAGGCCAGGCGCAGCGCGGGGCCGAGGGTCTTGGCGGCGGTGCCGACGTAGGCGACCTGCTCCGGCGCGGTGCCCTGGACCGCGCCGACGGGCTGCCGGTCGTAGCGGAACTCGCCGTCGTAGTCGTCCTCGATCACCAGCGCGTCCCGGTCGCGGGCCCACCGGGTCAGCGCGCGGCGGCGCTCGGGAGCCAGGGTCACCCCGGTCGGGTACTGGTGTGCCGGCGTCAGCACCGCTGCGGCCACGTCGGCGAGCGCGGCCGCGCCGAGCAGGTCGGTCCGGGCGCCGTGGGCGTCCACCGGCAGGGGCAGCACCGTGCCGCCCTGCCGGCGGGCCACCTCCCGGTGGAACGCGAGCCCCGGGTCCTCCATCGCCAGCACCGGCCGGCCCGCGTCCCGCAACACGCCCACCAGCAGCGCGAGCGCCTGCACGTACCCGGTGGTGACCACGATCCGGTCGGGGTCGGCCAGGACGCCCCGGGCGCGGCCCAGGTAACCGGCGAGCGCGGTGCGCAGCTCGACCCGCCCGCGCGGGTCGCCGTAGCCGTAGGCGGCCGGCGGGGCGGCGGCCAGCGCCCGCCGGGTCGCGCGCAGCCAGGCGGTGACCGGGAAGGTGCCCAGGTCGGGGCTGCCGGGGCGCAGGTCGTAGCGGGGCGCGTCCGGGCCGGGCCGGACGGCGGCCGGCGCCGGGGCGGTGCGGCGCAGCGGGCTGACCTCGGTGCCGGAACCGACCCGGGCCACCAGCCATCCCTCGGCGACCAGCTGGTCGTACGCGGCGCTGACCGTGCCCCGGGAGAGGCCGAGCTGCGCGGCGAGCGCCCGGGTGGCGGGCAGCCGGGTGGCCGGGGCCAGCCGCCCGTCGCGGATCGCGTCGCGCAGCGCCCGCTCCAGCCCGGCCCGGCGGCCGGTCGACGCGTCGAGCTCCAGGTGCAGGTCGACGCCGAAAGCGGCCCAGTCCATCGGCACGGGATTGGAGCTTAGAGGCGGGCGGTGGTTGGCCGACAATCGGCGCATGACCGACACCCTCGCGGGCCGGGCGGAGGCGCTGCGCGCGCTGCACCGGCCCGGTGATCCGCTGGTCCTGCCCAACGCCTGGGACGCCGGCTCCGCCCGCCGCGTCGTCGAGGCCGGCTTTCCGGCCGTCGCCACGAGCAGCAGCGCCGTCGCCGAGTCGCTGGGCCACGCCGACGGCGAGGCCACCCCGCCCGGGGAGATGTTCGCCGCCGTGGCGCGCGTCGCCCACGCGGTCGCCGTCCCGGTCACCGCAGACCTGGAGCGGGGGTACGGGCTGCGCCCGGCCGAGCTGGTGGAGCGCCTGCTCGACGCCGGGGCGGTCGGGCTCAACCTGGAGGACTCCGACCCGCGTACCGGCCGGTTGGCCGACGCCGGGGCGCAGGCCGACCTGCTGGCGGAGGTACGGGCGGCGGCCGACGCGGCCGGGGTGCCCGTGGTGCTCAACGCCCGGATCGACGTCTTCCTCGATTCCGGCGGCGATCCCGCCGCCCGGCTGACCGAGGCGGTCCGCCGGGCCACCCGCTACCTCGCCGCCGGCGCGGACTGCGTCTACCCGATCCTGCTCGCCGACCCGGCGGCGCTGTCCGCGCTGGTGGCGGCCGTGCCCGGCGCGGTGAACGCGCTCGCCCGCCCCGGCACGCCGGCGGTGTCGGAGCTGGCCGCCCTCGGGGTGGCCCGGGTCAGCTTCGGCGGTGGCCTGTACGCCGCCGTCCGCGCGCACACGGACCGGCTGCTCCGCGTCGTGCGCGCCGGCGGCGACCCGTTTGTCGCGGATCAGTCCGCCGCGTCCGGTTGACCGCCGGCCGCCGGGCCGCGAAGGTGGTCGGATGAGTCGCGCTGACGAGACCCGGGACGGGGTGTCGCTGACCAACCTCGACCAGCCGCTGTCCGACGGCGACGACGCGACCAAGCGAGACCTGGTCGACTACCTCGACGCCGTGCACGAGCGGATCCTGCCGCCGCTGCGCGGCCGGCCGCTGTCGGTGATCCGGGTCCGGCCCGGGCAGCCCCCGTTCATGCAGAAGAACCTGCCGAAGTACACCCCGGACTGGGTGCGCCGCACCTCGGTCTGGGCCGAGGCGTCCCACCGCGAGGTCTCGTACGCGCTCTGCGACGACCGGCGCACCCTGCTCTGGTTCGCCAACCAGCGCGCCGTGGAATACCACCCCACCCTGGCCACGGTCGACGACCTGCACCGCCCCACCCACCTGATCCTCGACCTCGACCCGCCGGAGGGCGACTCGTTCGGGCTGGCGGTCGCCGCCGCACTGCTGGTCCGGCAGGCGCTCGCCGACGCCGGGCTCACCGGCGCGGTCAAGACCAGCGGCGCCAAGGGCGTGCACGTCTTCGTGCCGGTGGCGGCGGGCGCCGCCGTGGAGGACATGGCCGCCGCCACCCGCGCGGTCGCGGCCCGCGCCGAACGGCTGGACCCGGCCCTGGCCACCACCGCCTTCATCCGCGAGGACCGGGGCGGCAAGGTGTTCGTGGACTCGACCCGCGCCGGCGGCGCGACCGTGGTGGCCGCCTACAGCCCCCGGCTGCGGCCGGGCGTGCCGGTCTCCTTCCCGGTGGACTGGGCCGACCTGGGCGACGTGGCCCCGGCGGACTTCACGATCCGGACCGTCCCGGCGCTGGTCGCCGACCGGGACCCGTGGGCCGAGCGGATGCCCGCGCCGCAGCAGCTCCCGGCGGACCTGGTCGCCGAGGGGCACACCATCCCGATCGCCCGCGTGCAGGCCATGCACGAGGGCAAGCGCCGGGCCCGCGCCCGCCGCGCCGCCGGCTGACGTACGCGCACCGCCGCCCCGGTCCTCCCCGCCGCTCCGGCGCCGGCCGGCTCACCGCTCGCCGGGTCGCACGAGCCCGCTCTCGTAGGCGATCACGACCAGCTGGGACCGGTCGCGGGCGTCCAGCTTGGTGAGCAGGCGGCTGACGTAGGTGCGGGCGGTGTCCGGGCTGAGGTGCAGGGCGGCGCCGATCTCCGCGTTGGACCGTCCGGCGCCGACCTGGGCGAGGACGTCACGTTCCCGCTCGGTGAGCCCGGCGAGCCGGGCGTGGTCCGGCACGGGGGAGCGGGCGGCGGCGGCGAGCACGCGGCGGGTGACGGCGGGCGACAGCAGCGCGTCGCCGCCGGCCACGGTGCGTACGGCGTCGCGCAGGGCGTCGGGCGCGGTGTCCTTGAGCAGGAAGCCGGCCGCCCCGGCGCGGATGGCGTCGAAGAGGTACTCGTCGTCGTCGAAGGTGGTCAGCATGACGACCTGGACGTCGGCGAGGTCGGGGTCGGCCAGGATGCGCCGGGTCGCCTCGATCCCGTCGGTGCCCGGCATCCGTACGTCCATGAGGACGACGTCCGGTCGGCGGGCCCGGACGGCGGACAGGCCGGCGGCCCCGTCGGCGGCCTCGGCGACGACGGTGATGTCCGGGGCGCGTTCGAGCAGCGCGCGGAGTCCGGCGCGGATGAGGTGCTGGTCGTCGACCAGGACGACGCGGACGGGCGTCATGCGCGAGGCCCGGACAGCGGTAGTCGGACGGACACCCGGAAGCCGCCCGTCCCGGCGTTGCCGGTGTGCGCGGTCCCGCCGAGGAGGGCCACCCGCTCGGACATCCCGCGCAGCCCCTGGCTGCCGCCGGCCTGCCCCGGGGACGCCGCGACGCCACGGCCGTCGTCGACGACCTCCAGCGTCAGTTGCGAGCCGGTCGCCCGGACGGTGACCTCGACCCTCGTGGCCCGCGCGTGCCGCAGCGTGTTGGTCAACGCCTCCTGCACGACCCGGTAGGCGGTCGTGCCCACCACGGCCGGCAGCGTGTCGACGTCGCCGTCGACGCGCAGGTCGACCGGGAGCCCGCTGCGGCTGACTCCCTCGGCCAGGGCGGCGAGCTGGTCGATCCCCGGCGGTGGCCGGCGGACGCCGGCGTCGCCGCGCAGGGTGCCCAGCGTCGCGCGCAGCTCGGCCATGGCGCTGCCGCCCGCCGAGCGGATCGCCGCGAGCGCCGCGCCCACGCGCTCCGGCGCGCTGTCGGCGAGCGCCTCCTGCGCCACTGCGGACTGGAGCGTCACCACGGACATCGTGTGCCCCAGGGTGTCGTGCACCTCCCTGGCGATGCGCAGCCGCTCCGCCTCCACCTGCCGGGCGGCCTCCCGCCGCCGGTCCTCGGCCGCCACGAGCGCCTGCCGGGCCAGTTCGGCCCGCAGCGAGCGCCGGTTGCGGACGGCGTCGCCGAGGGCGACGACGGCCAGCATCAGCGCCGCCTCGGACCCGAGGCCGAAGCCGAGGACGATGGCGGTGTCGTCGCCCTCGGCCAGCCGCGTCACCACCGACACCACCAGCAACGCCCCACCGACGACCGCCGCCCATCGCACCCGGCCCCGCTCCGCCGCCGCGTACAGGACGGCGGCTGCCGGGGCGGCCAGGCCGATCGGCGGCAGGCCGAGCGTGTAGTACGCCGTGATGCCGAGCGCGGTCGCCAGCAGCGCCGGCACCGGCCAGGACCGGGCGACCAGCAGCAGGGCCCCGAAGCCCACCGCGAAGCCGTACGCCGCCGGGGCGGCCGGCCGGTCGCCGGTGGCCACGGCCGTCGCGACCAGGCAGAAGGTCGCCAGGCCGAGCAGGGCGTCGGTGCGGGTGGGGCGGGATACCGGCACGCCACGAGCGTAGGGCCAACCGGGCGTCGGCACCGTCGCCCGAGGGCGTCCGTTCGCGGTCGCGGGCTACGTCGGGAAGCGACCGCGAACGCGCGGGCGGGCGACCGGCCGGCGTCGACGTACGCCCGGAAGCGACCCGGATTCGCGCTTGCGGGCGGCAGACCGGCGACGGCCGGTCGGCCTAGCGTCGGCGACGACCACGCGGACGGCGCCCGCCGGCGCGACGGATCGGCAGGAGGAACCATGACCCGCAACAGGCTGACCTGGACGGTGCTCGTCGCTCTGGTGTGGGCGTCGATGCTGTCGTTCGGCGGCGTCGCCGCCGAGACCGTGATGCTCTACCCGAACATCTTCGACGACCCGCCGGCGTCGCTGGACCGCGCCCGTGAGTTCCTGGTGGCGGGCGGGCCGAGTGACTACTTCCCGCCGCTCGGCGCCGCCGTCGTCCTCACCTGTCTCGCCGCGGTGGTGCTCACCTGGCGGAACCCCCGGCTGCGGTGGTGGATCGTCGGGGCGGCGGCGGTGTTCGTCGGCTGTGAGTTCCTGTTCTCCGTGTTCTTCTTCTGGCCGCGCAACGAGATCATGTTCGTCGACCCGGTCGGCACGCACTCCCCGGAGTACCTGCGTCAGGTCGCCGCCGAGTTCGTCGCCGGGCACCGGGTGCGTCTCGTGGGCGGCGCGGTGACGTCCGCGCTGGCCTTCACCGCGCTGCTGCGGTGGGCTCGGGACACCGCGCCACGGACCTGAGCCGGACGGCCATCGGGGCGGGCGCGCGAGCGTCCGCCCCGTTCGTGTTCGCCCGCCCCGGCGGGCTCCGCACCCGCGCCCCGGACGGATGCACCTCTTTCGGTCGGGCTCCTGCCGTTCACCGGTGCGAACGCCGGCCGGGCCGGGCGAGAGCGGTCGGCGCCGGCACGTACTCGGCGGACAGGCCTTCCCGCGGCCGGCACGTGTCCGGTGGCGACCATGATCCGTTAGGTAGTGTCCCGCTCATGATCGCGCTGCCCCTCGCCTCGCGTTCATGGCGATTCCGCGCCGCATTGGCCCGCGCCGTCGTCGTGTCGTGCCTCGCGGTCCCCCGTCGGGCGGAGGCGGCCAGCCCTTCTTCGAGGAGGATCTGGTGATCAGAGCCAACGCGAAGGTCCTAGCCCTGATTGTCGGTGTGCTCTTCGTCCCGTTGAGCCTGGTCGGATGCGCGAGGAACGAGGACTCGGGGGAGACCAGGATCTTCGAGATCGAAAACACGGAGGAGGTCTTCGGCAAGGGGGATGAAGTAGACGTGACCGTCAGGAAGCACTACATGATCCTGAACCCACCCGAAGACCTGACGGAATTGAAGGAGTTGGTCGAGGAGTACGGCAAGGAGCACCCGATCGAAGGGGGGATCGACGTGGCGGAGGGGAAGTCCCGGCTCTTCCACATGTACTTCTACCGGGAGAGCGACGATTTGCCGAGGGACTGGCAGCCCGATGAGGGTTACCTGAGCACGGACCGGCTGGAACATCACAAGAACGATCTCATCGCGGCGATGAGATGGTCGGATGTCGACCCGCGGAAGAGATACGACATCTACGACAAGAGCAAGGACGGAAAGGTGGTCGAGAGGCTGCGGTTCGTCGAGGATCAGCTTGTCGAGTAGGGCCCGCGCCGAAACTTCGGCGCTTCGCACAGACACTCGCCGTCAATCGCTCACGGCCGGACGCCCCCGGCGAGCCTGTGCGCGGACACCCGTCGCCGGCCGCTTGATGGCCGGACACAGCCGGGCACACGAGAAAGGCCGCTCACCGGGCTTGCCTCGGTCAGCGGCCTTTGGTCGACTCTGGTGCCCCCGGCAGGATTCGAACCTGCGCCCCCGCCTCCGGAGGGCGGTGCTCTATCCCCTGAGCTACGGGGGCTCAGCGACTGGAGAAGAGTAGCAAACGCCTCCTGCGATCACCGAATCGGTATCCGCCATCCCGCCGTGTCGGGCACCCGCGCCGGGTTCCGCCGTCCAGAGCCCCGGCCCCGGCCGCCCCTTCGGTTGACCCTGACGCGGCGTCAGTGTCTAGCGTCGGCGGACATGACGATCACGGTTCTCGACACCTACCCCGCCATGCAGCGGATCCTGCGGGCCCCGGTCACGGATCGCGTCACCATGCTGCGCTCGATGCTCGAGCCGGCCAGGGGCATGTACCGCTACTTCCCCGGAGAGGTCGATCTGGTGGCGATGCACCGGATGGCGTCCGGATTTCCCCTCGACCGCGACGAGGCGCGTTGCCTCGACGCGCTGGAGACGCTGGCGACGGCCGGGGCCTGGGAACGGGTACGGCGCGCCCTCGACGACGCGCTCGCCGTGCAGTTGGCGGCGACGCCGGGGCTGGAGGTGCCGGACATCACCGTGCTGGTCGTGCTCGGTGACCCTGGTGACGACCACTTCATGGGGCCCAGCCTCGGCGTCACCGGGAACGGCGGGATATCGGGGTACATCCTGATCACGCTGTGGCCCTACCCGGAGAACGTGGCACGGTTGGCGGTCACCGCCGCGCACGAGCTGCACCACAACCTGCGCTACGGCCCGGGCGGGGTCGTGTGGAACCCGACGACCGTCACGGTCGGCGAGCACGTGGTCTCGGAGGGGCTGGCCGACGCGTTCGCCCGCCAGCTCCACGGTGACGAACTCGGCTACACCCGCATCGGGGTGCCGCACCTGCACGACGAGGCGGTCTTCGCCAAGGTGGTGTCCGGGCTCGGCGTGACCGGCATGGAGAACTTCACGGCCTGGGTGCACGGCGACGCCAGCGCGGAGCGCTTCGGCGCCGCTCCGGTGGGACTGCCGACCGGGGCCGGGTACGCCGTCGGCAACAGGCTGGTCGACACCTACCTGGCCGCGACGGGGCAGACGGCGGCGCAGGCCCTGCACGCGGACAGCTCGGAGATCATCGCCACGGCGCTGCACGCGGTCACGGGCCGCCCGGCACGTCCGGTGGCTGCCCCGTAGCCGTCACGGGCACGCGCCCGCCGCGCCCGAGGGGGCGGCGGGCGCCCGCGTCCATCCGGGGGCCGGGGCGCGTCGCCCTCCCCGGCGGGTGGATCGATCAGGCGGCGAGCGAGCGACCGCAGCTCGGCAGCGGGTGCAGCACGATGCGGCGGGGCAGGCGGCGGGGCCACTCGTTGCGGGGCCAGGAGCCGTCGACGATCAGGTGCACCGTCCGCTGCTCCTCGCCGCTGAGCCGCAGCACGAAGTCGCGGGGGAGCGGCGGGTCGACCGACGGCGTGGTGATCATGAAGCGCACCCGGCCCCGGGACGAGACGGCGGAGATGACGTCCGCCGCCGGCATGGTGCCGCGCAGGCGTACCCGGCCGATCCAGTAGACCTCGGCGAGGTGCTCCTGCGCCGCCCGGGTGATGGCCGGGTACTCGCTGCGCACCCAGCGCTCGACCGCACCGACGCAGAGCCCGCAGGCCCGCTCCCGGGGCTCCCGCGGACCCAACCCCCAGGCCCGCAGGTACGCCCCGACCGCCCCGGCGTCCATGGCCGCCTCGAAGCGGCCCTGGATGAGGGTGTGCAGGCTCTGCCGCGTCCACAACTCCTCGTCCAGGCCCAGGTCGTCGGGGTAGACGCCCCGCAGGACGTCGATCAGTTCGAGTTCCTGTTCGCGGCTGAGCGTCCCCGGCTCGCCCTGCCGCTGTCCGCGACGGACGGCTGCCACCGCCCCGTCACCGCCGATGGTGTGGCGCCGGCACCAGCTGGTGACGGAACGCCGTGCGTCTCTCAGTGCAACCCCCACGTCCTGCGCAACGAGCCCGAATCGCAACTGGTCACGATATGTGTGGAGAAAACTCTCTTAGTGTCGTAATCGGTCGGACCGCACAGTCGTCTCGTATGGCACCAAACCGGGCAGGGGGGACTGCGGCGGAACGGGCGAGAGGTCCGCGTCGGCCGGAAACCGGCGGTGACGCGGACCTCTCGACGGACAGCGGACGGGCGGCGGGGTCAGCCGCCCAGGCGCTCCAGCGCGTTCTGGAGGTTGGTCAGGTCGTTGCGCTGGGTGTTCTTCATGGTCTGGGCCGTCCTGACCACGTCGGCCTCGTCGCTGGCGTCGAGCACGCCGTCGATCATGTGGATGCCGCCCAGGTGGTGCTTGATCATCATCCGCAGGAAGAGGGTGTCCAGCTCGCGGCCCTCGGCCGCGCGCAGCTTCGCCATCTCCTCGGGGGTGGCCATGCCCGGCATCAGGCCGTCCTTGACCAGCCCGGCGCCGTCGGACATCCAGGACATCGCCGGCTGGCTGCCCGTGGGGTCGAGCCCCCACGAACGCAGCCACGTCTGCATCGTGCCGATCTCACCCTGCTGGGCGGCGGCGATGTCGCCGCCGATGCTGCGCACCTCGGGGTCGGTGCCCTTGTCGAAAGCGATCATGCCCATCTCCACCGCCTGCGCGTGGTGGGTCATCATGTCCCGGGCGAAACCCGCCTCGACCGAGGCGTCGCCCGGCCGGGTCAGCCGGGGCGTCAGCAGGCCGCCGGCGTACCCGAGGAGCAGCCCGACCACGACGGCGAGCGCCAGCGCGGCCGTGCCCCAGCGGCGCCCGGACGGCCGCCGCTGCTCCGGAACCGGGCCGTCCAGCTCACTGGCCTCGATCGTGGTCGGGATGCTCATCGCTCTCCTCAGCCCTGCGGCATCTGGTTGCCGTCGCGCGGGGTGGTGCCGGTGGCGGTGATGCCCTCGCTGCACAGCGCGGTCGGGCCCTCGATCGAGGCGTTGACCCGCAGCGTCTTGATGAACTCGTCGATCCGGCTGTCGTCGGCGTTGTCGACCTTGAGCTGGTAGCCCCAGGCCTGCAGGGAGATCGGCTTGTCCAGCCCCTCGAACGGGCTGAGCATCATCTTCTCCTTGCCCTGCACCTTCTCCTTCAGCTTCGCCACCTGGTCGGCGGGCAGGTCGGGCCGGTAGGTGATCCAGACCGTGCCGTGCTCCAGGCTGTGCACCGCGTGCTCGTTGGCGATCGGGGCGTCGTAGGCCTCGCCCATGCAGTTCTGCCAGGCCGCGTTGTGCGGGCCGGCCACCGGCGGGAGCACCGAGTAGGTGATGGCACCCGCCTGGTGGTTGCCGCCCTCGACGAGCTTCTTGTCCTTCTCGCGGAAGTTGACGATGCCGTCGATCGCGGCCGCCCGGTCCTCCCACGGCTTGGAGCCCTGGAACGCCGCCCAGGCGCCGTAGCCGATGATCGACGCGGCGAGCACGCCCACGGCGACGAAGAGCGCGATCGGGCCCCAGGAGCGGCCCTGGCTCACCTTCACCGGCGTGACCGGCTTGCGGCCCTTGCCCCCGGCGCCCGGACGGGGACCCGTCGGCTTGCCGGACCCGGCCTTGGCGCCGGCGGCCGGCCGGCCCGCCGCCGGCTTCTTGCCGGTGCTGACCACGGTCGGACGGCGCTCGGGGCCGCCACCCGGTGTGCTGATGCTCATCGTGCCTCGTCAGGTCGGTCGGTCAGGGGATCCGGCGGGCCGGTTCACACTCTGGGTCGCCGCCGCGGGTGCCGAGTCTACCCCCGATAACATGGATCGGTGACTCCCGCAGAACTCGCCGAGGTCGTCCTCTCCGCAGCCCACGCCGTCTTCACCGAGCGGGGCCTGGACCGCTCCGCCCTGCCGGGCTCCACGGCGGTGGAGCGACCCCGCAACCCCGAGCACGGCGACTACGCCTCGACGCTGGCGCTCCAGCTCAGCAAGAAGGTGGGCGTCCCGCCGCGCGAGCTCGCCACCGCCCTCGCCGAGCAGCTCGGCCGGGCCCCGGGGGTCAAGTCGGTGGAGATCGCCGGTCCGGGATTCCTCAACATCCGGCTCGACGCGGCCGCCGCCGGCCAGCTCGCCCGGACGATCGTCGAGGCCGGCGAGGAGTACGGCCGCGGCGACCGGCTCGCCGGCCAGAAGATCAACCTGGAGTTCGTCTCGGCGAACCCGACCGGCCCGGTGCACATCGGCGGCGTCCGCTGGGCGGCCGTCGGCGACGCGCTCAGCCGGCTGCTGCGCGCCACCGGCGCCGACGTCGGCACGGAATACTATTTCAACGACGCCGGCTCGCAGATCGACCGCTTCGCCCGCTCGCTGCTGGCCGCCGCGAAGGGTGAGCCCGCCCCCGAGGACGGCTACGCCGGGGCGTACGTCACCGAGATCGCCGGCGCCGTCCGGGGCATCCGTCCCGATGTGCTGGAGCTGGACGACGCCGCCGCCCAGGAGGTCTTCCGGACCGAGGGCGTCGCGCTGATGTTCGCCGAGATCAAGTCCTCGCTGCGCGGCTTCGGGGTCGAGTTCGACACCTACTTCAACGAGAAGGACCTGCACGACCGGGGCGAGCTGGACCACGCGCTCAACCGGCTGCGCGAGCAGGGCCACACGTTCGAGGCCGACGGCGCGACCTGGCTGCGCACCACCGACTTCGGTGACGACAAGGACCGGGTGTTGCGCAAGTCCAACGGCGAGTGGACGTACTTCGCCGCCGACTGCGCCTACTACCTCGACAAGCGCGAGCGCGGCTTCGAGCGGGTCGTGATCATGCTGGGGGCCGACCACCACGGCTACATCGGCCGGATGAAGGCGATGGCCGCGTGCTTCGGTGACGATCCGGAGCGCAACCTGGAGATCCTGATCGGCCAGCTGGTCAACCTGGTGCGCGACGGGGCTCCGGTCCGGATGAGCAAGCGGGCCGGCACCGTGGTGACCCTGGAGGACCTGGTCGACGCGATCGGCGTGGACGCCTCCCGGTACGCGCTGGCCCGCTACTCCAGCGACTCGCCGATCGACATCGACGTGGAGCTGTGGACCCGGGCCACCCGCGACAACCCCGTCTACTACGTGCAGTACGTGGCGGCCCGGACGGCCAGCGTGGGCCGCAACGCGGCCGAGGTGGGGCTGACCCGGGGCGACGCCGAGGCGTTCCGTCCGGAGCTGCTCGCCCACGAGAAGGAGAACGAGCTGCTCAAGGCGCTCGCCGAGTTCCCGGCCGTGGTCGCCACGGCGGCCGAGCTGCGGGGGCCGCACCGGGTGGCGCGCTACCTGGAGGAGCTGGCCGGGGCCTACCACCGGTTCTACGACGAGTGCCGGATCCTGCCGCGCGGCGACGAGGAAATCACCGACCTGCACCGTGCCCGGCTCTGGCTCAACGACGCCACCCGCACCGTGATCGCCAACGGGCTGCGCCTGCTCGGCGTCTCCGCGCCCGAGAGGATGTGACATGCGAGCTCACGAGGCCGGCGCCCTGCACGGGGACATCGGCAGCCGGGGGCCGGCGTGGCTGCGTACCCCGGCCGACGTCAACGCCCTGGTGCCGCAGCTGTGGCCGCGCAACGTGACGCGCGGCGCGGACGGCGCGCTCGCCGTGGCCGGGCTCGGCGTCCGCGACCTCGCGGCCGAGTTCGGCACCCCGGTGTACGTGCTCGACGAGGGCGACCTGCGCTCGCGCTGCCGCGACTTCCGCGACGCCTTCGCCGGCGTCGACGTCTACTACGCCGGCAAGGCGTTCCTCTGCCGCGCGGTGGTGCGGATGATCGACGAGGAGGGCCTGCACCTCGACGTGTGCAGCGGCGGCGAGCTGGCCACCGCGCTGGCCGCCGGGATGCCGGCGGAGCGGATCGGCTTCCACGGGAACAACAAGTCGGTCGCCGAGCTGACCCGGGCGCTCGACGTCGGGGTGGGGCGGATCATCGTCGACTCTTTCACCGAGATCGACCGGCTCAGCGCGCTGGCCCGCGAGCGGGGCGTCCGGCCGAAGGTGCTGATCCGGGTCACCGTCGGCGTCGAGGCGCACACCCACGAGTTCATCGCCACCGCGCACGAGGACCAGAAGTTCGGCTTCTCGCTGGCCGGCGGGGCCGCCGCGGCGGCCGCCTTCAAGATCCTCGACGAGGACGTGCTGGAGCTGCGCGGCCTGCACTCGCACATCGGGTCGCAGATCTTCGACGCCAGTGGCTTCGAGGTCTCCGCCCGCCGGGTGCTCGCCCTCCAGGCGCAGATCCGCGACGCGCGCGGGGTGGAACTGCCCGAGCTGGACCTCGGCGGCGGCTTCGGCATCGCGTACACCACCCAGGACGACCCGTCCACGCCGCAGGACCTGGCCAAGCGGCTGCGCAAGATCGTCGACGGGGAGTGCGCGGCCGAGCAGCTCGCCGTGCCCCGGCTCTCCATCGAGCCGGGCCGGGCGATCGTCGGGCCGGCCGTGTTCACCCTCTACGAGGTCGGCACGGTCAAGGACGTCGACGGAATCCGCACGTACGTGAGCGTGGACGGCGGGATGAGCGACAACATCCGCACCGCGCTCTACGACGCGTCCTACTCCGCGACGCTGGCCTCCCGGGCGTCGGCTGCCGAGCCGATGCTCGCCCGCGTGGTGGGAAAGCACTGTGAGTCCGGGGACATCGTGGTGAAGGATGAATTCCTGCCCGCCGACGTGCAGCCCGGAGATCTTGTCGCGGTGCCCGGCACGGGCGCCTACTGCCGGAGCATGGCCAGCAACTACAACCACGTGCCCCGGCCCCCCGTGGTCGCGGTGCGGGACGGCCAGGCACGCCTGATCGTCCGGCGGGAAACCGAAGAGGACCTGCTCGCATTGGATGTGGGATGACGTCACCTGTGCGCCTGGCGCTGCTCGGCTGCGGCACGGTCGGCAGCGAGGTGGTCCGGCTGCTGCACGAGCAGTCGGCCGACCTCGCCGCCCGGATCGGCGCCCCGCTGGAGATCGCCGGCATCGCCGTACGCCGTCTCGGCCGCGACCGGGGCGACCTGCCGGTCGACCCCACGCTGTTCACCACCGACCCGCTCGGGCTGATCAAGCGCGACGACGTGGACGTGGTGGTCGAGGTGGTCGGTGGAATCGAGCCGGCGCGGGGCTGGCTCGTCGAGGCGCTGCGGGCCGGCAAGAGCGTGGTCACCGCCAACAAGGCGCTGCTCGCCGAGGACGGCGCGGCCCTGCACGACGCGGCGGCCGAGGGCGGCGGCGACCTCTACTACGAGGCGTCCGTGGCCGGGGCGATCCCGCTGCTGCGCCCGCTGCGCGAGTCGCTGCACGGTGACCGGATCAACCGGGTCACCGGCATCGTCAACGGCACCACCAACTTCATCCTCTCCGCCATGGACGCCACCGGCGCCGGCTTCGCCGAGGCGCTGGAGGAGGCCACCGAGCTGGGGTACGCGGAGGCCGACCCGACCGCCGACGTGGAGGGCTTCGACGCGGCGGCCAAGGCGGCCATCCTCGCCTCGCTGGCGTTCCACACCCGGGTGAGCGCCGCCGACGTGCACCGGGAGGGCATCACCGAGGTGACCGCCGCCGACGTGGCCAGCGCCAAGGCCATGGGGTGCACCATCAAGCTGCTCTGCATCGCCGCGCGGGGCACCGACACGGGTGGCCGGGAGACGGTCAGCGTGCGGGTGCACCCGGCGATGATCCCGCTGACCCACCCGCTGGCCAGCGTCGGCGACGCGTTCAACGCGGTCTTCGTCGAGGCCGAGGCGGCCGGCCAGCTCATGTTCTACGGCCGCGGCGCGGGCGGCGCGCCGACCGCCAGCGCGGTCCTCGGCGACGTGGTGGCCGTCGCCCGCAACCGCCTCGCCGGGGTGCGCTCGGCCAGCGAGTCCGCGTACGCGGACCTGCCGGTGCGGCCGATGGGGGAGGCGCTGACCCGCTACCACGTCAGCCTCGACGTGGCCGACCGTCCCGGTGTCCTGGAGGCGGTGGCCGGGGTCTTCGCCCGGCACGACGTCTCGATCGCCACGGTGCGGCAGGGCCCGGCGGGCGGCGGCGCGGCCGGTCGCGGCGAGGACGCGGACCTGGTCATCGTCACCCACGTGGCGCCGGACGCGGCGCTCGCCGCCACCGTGCGCGAGCTGCGCGGGCTGGACATCGTCCGTTCCGTGGCGAGCGTGCTGCGGGTCGAGGGCGAGGCGTGACCCGTTCCGGCCCGCCGGTGCCCCCGCGCGTCGCCGGCCCCGGGCAGCCCGGGGGCCGGTCCGCGCGACGCGCGCGGGCCGGCGGGGGCCCGGCCGCGTTCGCGTCTCGCCAGGTGGTTAACGCCGGGTGCGCCGCCGTCGGGCCGGGCAGGCTGGTCCACGCTGAGGGTGCCCCCGGCCCGACGGGGCGATAGAGCGAGGAGAGCGACATGTGGCGGGGCCTGATCGACGCGTACCGGGATCGTCTGCCGGTCACCGACGCCACCCCGGTCGTGACCCTGCACGAGGGGAACACCCCGCTGCTGCCCGCGCCGGTGCTCTCCGCCCGGCTCGGCTGCGACGTGCACCTCAAGGTGGAGGGGGCCAACCCGACCGGCTCGTTCAAGGACCGGGGCATGACGCTCGCGGTCTCCAAGGCGGTCGAGGCCGGCAACAAGGCGATCATCTGCGCCTCCACCGGCAACACCAGCGCCTCCGCGGCGGCGTACGCGGCCCGCGCCGGCCTGACCTGCGCGGTGCTCGTGCCGCAGGGCAAGATCGCGCTGGGCAAGCTGGCCCAGGCGCTGGTGCACGGCGCGAAGCTGCTCCAGGTCACCGGCAACTTCGACGACTGTCTGGCGCTCGCGGCGAAGCTCGCCCAGGACTACCCGGTCGCCCTGGTCAACTCGGTCAACATCGACCGGCTGCACGGCCAGAAGACGGCCGCGTTCGAGATCGTCGAGGCGCTCGGCGACGCGCCCGACATCCACTGTCTGCCGGTCGGGAACGCCGGCAACGTCTCCGCCTACTGGTTGGGCTACTCCGAGGAGCTGCGGGAGGGCAACGCCACCCGCGCCCCGAAGATGTACGGCTTCCAGGCGGCCGGCGCGGCGCCGATCGTCACCGGCCAGGTGGTCCGCGAGCCGTCCACGATCGCCACCGCCATCCGGATCGGCAACCCGGCGAGCTGGACCAGGGCCCTCGACGCCCGCGACTCCTCGGGCGGCCTGATCGCCGCCGTCACGGACCGGGAGATCCTGGCCGCGTACCGGCTGCTGGCCCGCGAGGTCGGGGTCTTCGTCGAGCTGGGCAGCGCCGCCAGCGTGGCCGGTCTGCTCCAGCAGGCCGCCGCCGGCAGGATCCCGCCCGGCTCCACGGTCGTGTGCACGGTGACCGGCCACGGCCTGAAGGACCCGGAGTGGGCGATCTCCACCGCCCCCGCCCCGATCACCATCGCCAACGACCCCCTCGCCGCGGCCCGTTCGCTCGACCTGGCCTGAACCACACCTGCACCGCGCCCGGTCCCGCCCGTCCTGTGAGCGGGACCGGGAGCGGGGGCGGCCGGTGCGGGGCGGAGCGGGTGGGGGACACTTTTCCCGCCCCGCAACCGTTTCCTCCAGGAGTGAGCCACGCCGATGTCGCTGCTCGCCAGATTCAGCCTCGCCAATCGAGGGCTGATCGCCCTCATCGCGGTGGTGACCACGGCGTTCGGACTGTTCGCCGTGCCGTCGCTGAAGCAGCAACTCCTGCCGTCGCTGGAGTTCCCGGCCGCGTTCATCGTGGCGGCGTACCCGGGCGCCGGCCCGGAGGTCGTCGAGTCGCAGGTCACCGAGCCGATCGAGAACAGCCTCCAGGCCATCCCCGGCCTGGACAAGATCACCTCGACCTCGCGCGAGGGCTCGACGACCGTCCAGGTGCAGTACGAGTTCGGCACCGACCTGGACGACGTGGTCAACAAGATGGAGACCGCGCTCAACCGCATCGACACACAGCTGCCGGAGGGCGTCGACCCGCAGGTCATCGCCGGCAGCACCGACGACCTGCCCGCCGTGGTGCTCGCCGCGTCCGGCGGCGGCGACCAGCGAGCCCTCGCGGAGAAGCTGCGCGGCGCGGTCGTGCCGGAGCTGGAGGCGATCGACGGCGTGCGGTCGGTCGACGTGACCGGCGCCCGGGACGACGTCGTCGTGGTCACCCCGAACCCGGCGAAGCTGGCGGCGGCGAAGCTCCAGCCGACCGCGATCGGCGCCGCGCTCAAGACCAACGGCGTGACGGTGCCGGCCGGCGCGGTGGCCGACGGCGGCCGGGCGCTCCCCGTGCAGGTGGGCACCCCGCTCGCCACGCTGGACGACCTGCGCGGCATCGTCGTCGCGCCGGCGGCGGGGAAGACGGCGCCGGTCCGCCTCGGCGACGTGGCCGCCGTCGAGCAGCAGCTCGCCCCGGCGACCGCGATCACCCGGACCAACGGCAGGGACAGTCTCGGCATCGCGATCACGGCCGCCCCGGACGGCAACGCGGTGGAGATCTCGCACGAGATCCGGGACCGGCTGGCCGAGCTGCGCGAGGCCTCCGGTGCCGAGCTGACCGTGGTCTTCGACCAGGCGCCGTTCGTCGAGAAGTCCATCGAGAGCCTGACCACCGAGGGCCTGCTGGGCCTGGTCATGGCCGTCATCGTCATCCTGGTCTTCCTGCTGTCGATCCGCTCCACCGTGGTCACCGCGGTCTCCATCCCGCTCTCGGTGGTGGTCGCCCTGATCGCGCTCTGGATCGGGGACTACTCGCTGAACCTGCTCACCCTCGGCGCGCTCACCATCGCGGTCGGGCGGGTGGTCGACGACTCGATCGTCGTGCTGGAGAACATCAAGCGACACCTGGAGTACGGCGAGCCGAAGCGCGAGGCGATCCTCGCCGCCGTCCGCGAGGTGGCCGGCGCGGTGACCGCGTCCACGCTCACCACGGTCGCCGTCTTCGCACCGATCGCGCTCGTGGGCGGCTTCGTCGGGCAGCTGTTCGCGCCGTTCGCGATCACCGTCACCGTGGCCCTACTGGCCTCGCTGCTCGTCTCCCTGACCGTCATCCCGGTGCTCGCCTACTGGTTCCTCAAGCCCTCCGGCGGCACGGCCGACGACGCCGCGGTGCGCCGGGCGGCGGAGGAGAAGGAGCTGCGCAGCCCGTTGCAGCGGGCGTACCTGCCGGTGATCGGGTTCGCCACCCGCAAGCGGGCCACCCGCTGGATCACCCTCGGGCTCGGCGTGCTCGTGCTGTTCGGCACGTTCGGCCTGTCCCGTCAGCTGGAGACCAACTTCATCGACGACTCCGGCCAGGACACCCTGAGCATGACGCAGGAGCTGCCGGCGGGCACCGGGCTGGCCGGCACCGACGCGGCGGCCCGCCAGATCGAGGCGGTGCTGGAGCGCACCGACGGCATCGAGACGTACCAGGTGACCGCGGGCGGCGGGGACAACCCGTTCGCGGGCGGCGGCAACAACGTCGCCACCTGGTCGCTGGCCCTCGGCGGCGAGACCGACGCCAAGGAGATGCGGGAGGTCCTGCGCAAGGAGATCGACGCGCTGGGCGCGGCCGTCGGCGAGGTCAGCTTCGGCGCCGGGCAGGGCGGAGCCGCCGCCAACCAGCTGGAGGTCGTGGTCCAGGCCACCGATCCGGAGGCGCTGACCCGGGCCGCCGACGAGGTCCGGGCGGCGATGGCCGCGGTGCCCGACGTGGAGGACGTCTCCACCAGCCTCGCCACCCGGGTGCCGCGCGTCGACGTCACCGTCGACCGCGTCGCCGCCGGCCGGGTCGGGCTCACCGAGGCCGCAGTCGGCCAGTTCGTGGCGCAGGCGTTCCGGGGCGCGCCGCTGGGCCAGGTGACCCTGGACGGCGGGCAGCGGGACGTGGTGCTGCGGTACGCGGGCAAGGTGCCGGTCTCCGTCGAGGAGCTGCGCGCGCTGCCGGTGGGGCCGGTGAAGCTGGACGACATCGCCGAGGTCACCGTGGCCGAAGGGCCGCAGCAGGTGACCCGGATCGCCGGTGAGCGCAGCGTCTCCGTGACCGGTACGGCCACCGGCTCCAACCTCGGCGCCACCACCCAGGAGCTGCAGAAGAAGCTGGACGCCATCGACGTGCCGGGGGCGACCTTCGCCATCGGCGGCGTCAGCGCCGACCAGGAGGAGGCCTTCGCCGACCTGGGCCTGGCCGTGCTCGCGGCAATCGCGATCGTCTTCCTGATCATGGTGGCGACGTTCCGTAGCCTGACCCAGGCGCTGATCCTGCTGATCTCCGTCCCGTTCGCGGCGACCGGCGCGATCGGCCTGCTGCTGGCCACCGGCACCCCGCTGGGCGTGCCGGCGTTGATCGGCGTGCTCATGTTGGTCGGCATCGTGGTGACGAACGCGATCGTGCTGCTCGACCTGATCAACCAGTACCGGGCGCAGGGCATGGGGGTCCGGGAGGCGGTGGTCGAGGGCGGCCGGCGCCGGCTGCGACCGATCCTGATGACCGCGGTCGCCACCATCTTCGCGCTGCTGCCGATGGCGTTCGGCCTCACCGGGGAGGGCGGCTTCATCTCCAAGCCGCTGGCGATCGTGGTGATCGGCGGCCTGCTCAGCTCGACGCTGCTCACCCTGATCCTGGTGCCGACGCTCTACACGATGGCGGAGAACACCAAGGAGAGCATCCGCTCCTGGCGGGCCCGCCGCTCCGGTGGCGCGCCAGCCGCCCCCGCCGCCCCGCCGACCGACGCCCCGGCGACGGGGCCGGAGTCCGGCGAGCCGGCCCGGGTGCCGGCGGCGGCGTCGACGGCGGCGTCGACGGGCGCGGAGGCGTCCGCCCAGCCGGCGTCCCGGCCGGCGCCGTCGGCCGCCCTGCTGGACGGCACCGACCAGTTCGAGGTGCTGCGGCTGCCGAAGAGCCGCCGGTCCCCGCTGCCGCCGGCGGAGTAGCACCCGGCACGTCCGCGAACGCCCCCGACGGGTCCGCCGTCGGGGGCGTTCGCGTTCGGTCAGGTACCCGCCGCAGGTCGTGGCGGGTCGGCCGCCGCCGGGTAGGGTCCGGACGTGCCGTCCACCGTCTCGGTCCTCGCCCGCAACCGCAACTTCCGCAACCTCTTCCTGGCGGAGCTGGTGGTCTTCGGCGCCGACTGGTTCGTCATGGTGCCGCTGCTGGTGCTCCTGCCGGACCTGACCGGCAGCGGCGTGTGGGGCGCCCTGGTGCTCGCCGTGGACACCGGCATCGTGGCGCTGCTGCTGCCGTACACGGGCACGGTCGCCGACCGGTTCGACCGGCGCAAGATCATGATCGGCGCCAACGTCGCGTCCCTGCTCGGCGTGCTGCTGCTGCTCGGTGTGCGCAGCGCCGGCACGGCCTGGCTGGCGATGGTCGGGATCGGCGTGGTGGCGGTCGCCAAGGCGTTCTACTCCCCGGCGGCGCAGGCCGCCCTGCCCAACGTGCTCGACCCCGACGAACTGGCCGCGGGCAACGCCGTCGCCGGGTCGGCCTGGGGCACCATGACCGTCGTCGGCGCATCGCTCGGCGGCGTGCTCAGCGCCGCCGCCGGCCCGTACGCCTGCTTCTGGGTGGCGGCGGTCGGCCTGGCGGTCGCGGCGGGCCTGGCCGGGCTGATCCGCCGGCCGTTGCAGGCGCCCCGCGACGCCGACCGGCCGGCGCAGCAGACCTGGGCGGCGATCCGCGAGGCGCTCGGCTACATCGGGCACCGCCCGAGGGTGCTGGCGCTGGTCACCGTCAAGTCCGCGGTCGGCCTGGGCAACGGTGTGCTGACGGTCTTCCCGCTGCTCGCGGCGGTGTACGGCGTCGGGCCGGTCGGGACCGGGCTGCTCTTCGCGGTCCGCGGGGCGGGGGCGCTGGTCGGGCCGATCCTGATGCGCCGGGTGCTGACCAACCGGGCCTGGCTCCTGTCCGGGCTGGCGCTGTCCATGTCCCTCTACGGCCTGGCCTACCTCGGCATCTCGGTCGCCGGCTGGTTTCCCCTGGTGCTGGCCCTGGTCTTCGTCGCCCACTTCGCCGGGGGCAGCAACTGGGTGATGTCGAACTTCGCCCTGCAGGGCGAGGTGCCCGACCGGTTGCGCGGCCGGGTCTTCGCCACCGACATGATGCTGGCGACCCTGGCCATCTCGGTCAGCCAGCTCGCGGTGGCGGCCGTCGTGGACGCGGTGGACGAGCGGGTGGTGCTGGCCGGCTGCGGCCTGGTCACGCTGGTCTACGCGGTCGGCTGGCGCGTCGCCACCCGCGGGCTCTCCCTCACCGACCCGGTCGGGGACCCGACCCCCGCGCGCTGACCCGTCCGACGGTCAGAGCTGTCCCGCCCCGCCCGTCCCGTCCGGCCGGGACCGGCCGCCCCACTGACCCGGCGCCCCCGGCACGGCGGAGGCGTCCGCCGTCCACCCGGGGGTGGGCGCGGGCTGCCCGGTGGGGGCCGGCGCGGGCCCGCCGGGCGGCCAGCCGCCCCAGGGGCCGGCCTGCGCGTCGCCCGCCCGGCGCCCGGTCAGCACCGCCGCGATCACCAGACCCAGCCCGAGCGGGTAGGCCAGGCCCTGCACCACGCCGTACGCCGTGTTGACGAGCTGGAAGTTGGACCGCCCCCAGTCGGCGGTGAACATGCGGGGCATCAGCACGATCCAGGCCAGGCTGAGCGCCGACGTGACCAGCAGCACTCCCAGCCCGGACAGGGCCAGCAGCCGGGGTCGCCGGGGCAGCCGGCGCCCGGCCGTCGCGGTCAGCACGATGCCGACCAGCAGCACCAGCACCGTGGGGGCCTCGACGGCAGTCACCGTCGCCACGTACCCGAAATCGCGCACCCTGCCTCCCGCCGCCGACGCTCGGGTCAGGCTAGCGGAGCGGCGCCAGTCCGACCGCCCGCTGCCGCCCGGCGGTGCCGGGGCGCGATCGTCCGGCCGGCGCGCGACCCGTCCCACCCGGCGGGCGGAAGGCCGCGACGTCGGTGCGGAGCCCTAGCATGAGCCCGTGCCGACATTCGCCTCCGATCCGGTCCGGGTCCGGGTCCCCGCCACCAGCGCCAACCTGGGGCCGGGCTTCGACGCCCTGGGGCTCGCCCTGGCGCTCCACGACGACGTGGCCGCCGAGGTCACGGCGGCGGGCGTCACGGTGGCCGTGACGGGGCAGGGCGCCGGGGAGCTGCCGGCCGACGACCGGCACCTGGTCGTCCGCGCCATGCGGGCCACCTTCGACGCGCTGGGCGGCCAGCCGCCGGGACTGGCGGTGGAGTGCGTCAACCGCATCCCGCAGGCCCGGGGGCTGGGCTCCTCCTCGGCCGCCATCGTCGCCGGCGTGCTGCTGGCCCGGGCCCTGGTGACCGACGGGGAGGTCCGGCTGGACGACGCCGCCGCGCTGCGGCTCGCCGCCGACCTCGAGGGCCACCCGGACAATGTGGCGCCCTGCCTGCTCGGCGGCTTCACCCTGGCCTGGACGGAGCCGTCCGGGGCGCGGGCGGTGTCGCTGCCGGTCGCCGCCGGCGTACGGCCGACGGTCTTCGTGCCGCAGGAGCGAGGGCTGACGGCGGCGGCACGGGCCGCGCTGCCGGCCACCGTGCCGCACCGGGACGCGGCGCTCAACGCCGGACGGGCCGCGCTGCTGGTGCACGCGCTGACCGCCGAGCCGGCGCTGCTGTTGCCGGCGACCGTCGACCGGCTGCACCAGGACTACCGCGCCGACGGCATGCCGGGCAGCGCCGCCCTGGTCAGGGCGCTGCGTGCGGCGGGTGTGGCGGCTGTGGTCAGTGGGGCGGGCCCGACCGTCCTGGCCCTCGACGGGCCGCCCGAGGGCTTCGAACCGGGAACAGGTTGGCAGGTCTGGCGGTTGGACCCGGACGGGAGCGGCGCACGGGTTGCTCGGGGTAGACTGGGACACGCGGAGCGGGACCCTGTTGCCGCAGGTCGGAAGAGTTGATTACGCTCTAGACTTAGCACAGCCGCGAAGCATGCGATCTCCCTGCGGGTCGGCGCACCCCCGAAGCTTTCGGCGGTCAGCCCGTCACCCCTGCCTAGGCCCACGCCGCACCGCAGTCTTCACAGGTCGCCGCAGACGGCGAGACCTGCTCACCGACGTCGGTGAGTCGGGAAACCGACCGGCTGCTGTGTCACAGACTCCCGCGACGCGTCCATGCGAGGCGGGTGCACCGAGGCCGCCTGGCCACCTTGCTTTTCGACTCCGGGCAGTCCCGGCCTATCGAGGGAAGGAATCCATTGAGCGACACCACCGACGTGACGTCGGATGTTTCCAACGTCGCTGGCGATGCCACCACCGCCGCCGCCCCCGCCCGTCGTCGGCGTAGCGGCACCGGCCTGTCGGCGATGCTGCTGCCGGAGCTGCAGAGCCTGGCCGCGTCGCTCGGCATCTCGGGCACGGCTCGCATGCGTAAGGGCGAGCTGATCAGCGCGATCTCCGAGCGGCAGGGCGGCGCCGCCGCCGGGACCCCTCGACCGCGGGCCGAGGTCGCGGCCGCCGCCGCTCCCGCCCGTGAGGAGGTCCACGCCGGGGTCCGCGAGGCCACCGAGCGGCCGGAGGCCGAGCGGCGGACCGCGGAGCAGGCCCCGGCGGAGCCGGCGGCAGTCGAGACCGAGGGTCGTGGCCGCACCCGGCGCAGCCGGGCCGCCGCCGCCGAGGCACGGGCCGCCGAGGCCCGTCCCGCGGAGACCCGCACGGAGGAGGCCGAGGCCGGCGAGCGTGCCGACCGGGCCGAGGGCCGTGGCCGCGAGCGCACCGAGCGTGGCGACCGCACCGAGCGTGGCGAGCGTGGCGACCGTGCCGAGCGCGGTGAGCGTGCCGACCGCACCGAGCGTGCCGACCGCACCGAGCGTGCCGACCGTGCCGAGCGCGGTGAGCGTGGCGACCGTGCCGAGCGCGGTGAGCGTGGCGAGCGTGCCGAGCGGGGCGACCGCAACGAGCGTGCCGAGCGGGGCGAGCGTGCTGAGCGCAACGAGCGCGGTGAGCGTGCCGAGCGGGGCGACCGTAACGAGCGGGGCCAGCGCGCCGAGCGTGACACCGACGGCGACGACGACGAGAGTGGCGGCCGGCGTGGCCGGCGCAGCCGGTTCCGGGACCGTCGCCGTGGCCGGGGCGAGCGGGCCGAGGGCGGCGGCGACGCCGGGCGCGAGCCGCAGGTCGGCGAGGACGACGTGCTCGTCCCGGTGGCCGGCATCATCGACGTGCTCGACAACTACGCCTTCGTGCGGACCACCGGCTACCTGGCCGGCCCGAACGACGTCTACGTCTCGATGTCGCAGATCAAGAAGTACGGCCTGCGGCGCGGTGACGCCATCACCGGTGCGGTGCGCGCCTCGCGCGACGGTGAGCAGCGGCGGGACAAGTACAACCCGCTGGTGCGGCTGGACACCATCAACGGGATGGAGCCGGACGAGGCGAAGCGCCGGCCCGAGTTCTACAAGCTCACCCCGCTGTACCCGCAGGAGCGGCTGCGGCTGGAGACCGAGCCGCACATCCTCACCACCCGGGTGATCGACCTGGTCATGCCGCTCGGCAAGGGCCAGCGCGCGCTGATCGTGTCGCCGCCGAAGGCGGGCAAGACGATGGTGCTGCAGGCCATCGCGAACGCGATCACGCACAACAACCCGGAGTGCCACCTGATGGTGGTGCTGGTGGACGAGCGCCCCGAAGAGGTCACCGACATGCAGCGGTCGGTGAAGGGCGAGGTCATCGCGGCGACGTTCGACCGTCCGCCGCAGGACCACACCACGGTGGCGGAGCTGGCGATCGAGCGGGCGAAGCGCCTGGTCGAGCTGGGCCACGACGTGGTCGTGCTGCTCGACTCGGTGACCCGGCTCGGTCGGTCGTACAACCTGGCGGCGCCGGCCAGCGGCCGGATCATGTCGGGTGGTATCGACTCCACCGCGCTCTACCCGCCGAAGCGCTTCCTGGGCGCGGCCCGCAACATCGAGAACGGCGGCTCGCTGACCATCCTCGCCACCGCGCTGGTGGAGACCGGGTCCATGGCGGACACGGTCATCTTCGAGGAGTTCAAGGGCACCGGCAACGCGGAGCTGAAGCTGGACCGGAAGATCGCCGACAAGCGCACCTTCCCGGCCATCGACATCCACCCGTCCGGCACGCGTAAGGAGGAGATCCTGCTCGCGCCGGAGGAGCTGGCCATCATCCACAAGCTCCGCAAGGTCCTGCACTCGCTGGACTCGCAGGCGGCGCTGGACCTCCTGCTCGACAAGCTCAAGCAGACCCGCACCAACATCGAGTTCCTGATGCAGATCGCCAAGTCGACGCCGGGGGAGTGAGCCCTCCCGGGCGAGGCAGGTGAAAAGGGCACGGCCACCGCGGCCGTGCCCTTTTCGCGTCCCGGCCTCCCTGCCGCCCCGTCCGAGGGGTGGAGTTTTCCTTCGGTTTGGTTGACAGGTATTGAAACTTCTATTCATAGTCCGGTTGACTGTCGACCATGCGTACCCGCAGACGATCCGCCCGTCTTGCCGGCGTCCTGCTGCTGACGCCGCTGCTCACCATGGCCGGCACCGTGCCGGCGACCGCCGGTGCGCCGAATCCGGCCACCGATCCCTCCGTCACCGCGGCCGAGGACGCCCCTCGCGCCTCCTCGTACCCCGCGGACTCCGTGACGCTCTCCGGCGACCCGGCCGCGGGCGCGGCGGCCGCCGGATCCCCGACCGGTGTGGAGCCGGCCGGCGGGCTGGAGACCGCCAAGACCACCCGCCCGGTCGCCCCGGGCCTCCAACTGACCTCCTTCGACCGGTACGACGCCGACGGCTGGCTGCGCGCCGACGCGCTGACGGCCGACCTCACCGGCGGCGTCACCGTCGACTACGTGAACTCCGGCGCCGTCAGCCGGGCCGAGCCGCTGCGCCGCGCGGTGGACGCCTCCCGCGCGGTGGCCGCCGTCAACGGCGACTTCTTCGACATCAACAACTCGGGCGCCGCCCAGGGCGTCGGCATCCGGGACGGCCAGCTGGTCCAGTCCGCCGTGAGCGGACACCGCAACGCCGTCGCGATCACCACCGAGGGGCTCGGCCGGGTGATCGAGGTGAACTTCGACGGCACCGCGACGCTGCCCACCGGCCCGGTGACGCTGACCCAGTTCAACAACATGATCCAGGCGAACGGGATCGGCGTGTTCACCGCGCTCTGGGGTTCGTACACCCGGGAACGCGCGGTGGCCGGCGCCGCCCGCGTCACGGAGGTCGCGGTGGTTGACGGCCGCGTCGCCACGGTGGGCACGACGGCCGGCAGCGGGCCGATCCCCGCCGGCACCACCGTGCTGCTCGGCCGCGACGCCGGCGCGGACGCCCTCGCCGGGCTGCGCCCCGGCGACCCGGTGACGGTCGCCTGGCAGCCCAAGCCGGCCGACGGCAGCAACCTGCACGCGGCGGTCGGCGGCGGCAACGTGCTGGTCCGCGACGGCGTGGTGCAGAGCATCGCCGACGCGTCGCTGGCCCCGCGCACGGCGGTCGGCTTCTCCGCCGACGGCCGACGCATGATCATGCTCACCGTGGACGGCCGGCAGGTCGACAGCCGCGGCGTCACCCAGACCGAGATGGGCCGGATGATGGCCGAACTCGGCGCCCACCACGCGCTCAATCTCGACGGTGGCGGCTCGTCCACGCTGCTCGCCCGCGAGCCGGGCGCGGAAGCCGTGCAGGTGGAGAACAGCCCGTCCGACGGCACGGAGCGCGCGGTGCCCAACGGCCTGGCCCTCTACGCGCCCAAGGGCAGCGGCCGGCTCACCGGGTACTGGCTGGAGACCGCCAGCGACCCGACCAGCGCGCCGGGCGTCGCGCCGGTGCGCGGCGGCCGCCCCGACCGGGTCTTCCCCGGACTGACCCGCCGGCTCACCGCCGCCGGCCACGACGAGACGTACGGCCCGGCGGCCGGCGCCCCGAAGTGGCGGGCCAACCCGGCGGTGCACGGCACGGCCGACGACGGCGTCTTCCGGGCCGGCGTGCCCGGCCGCGCCACGGTCACCGCCTGGCGGGACGAGGCGAGCGGCACCCTGGACCTCACCGTGCTCGGCCCGCTGGCCCGGATCGACTCCACGGTGGACCGGGTCGGCCTGGACGGCGCGCAGGGCAGCGCGCTGTTCGGCGTGGTCGGCTACGACGCCGAGGGCAACACCGCCCCGATCGAGCCCGCCGACCTGAAGCTCGACTACGACCGGGACCTGCTCCGGGTCACCCCGACCGCCGACGGCAACCTCGCCGTCACCGCGCTGCGGGACACCGGTTCGGCTCTCGTCACCGTCACGGTCGGCCGCCGCAGCACCGTCCTGCCCGTCACCGTCGGGCTCACCGACGTGCCGGTCGCCACCTTCGACGACGCGGCGGCCTGGAAGTTCAGCCAGGCCCGGGCCAGCGGCGCGGTCGCCCCGGCGCCCGGCCACACCGGCACCGGCCTGAAGATGACGTACGACTTCAGCCAGTCCACCGGCACCCGGGCCGCGTACGCCGACCCGCCGGCCTGGATCGACGTGCCCGGCCAGCCGCAGGCGTTCGGGATGTGGATCCACGGCAACGGCACCGGGGAGTGGCCCAGCCTGCACCTGCACGACGCGCAGAACACCCAGCACGTCCTGCGTGGCCCGCTGATCACCTGGAAGGGCTGGAAGTACGTCGAGTTCGCCGTGCCCGCCGGGGTGCAGTACCCGGTGCGGATCCGCCGGTTCTACGTGGCCGAGACCAACGCCGCCGCGCAGTACCGCAGCGAGGTGGTCATCGACGACCTGGTGGCGAAGGTGCCCCCGACGCTCGACGCGCCGGCCGAGGCGCCGCGCACCGACCGGGTGGTGCTCCGCGACGGCACGGTCGACGGCGCGCCCTGGCGCTTCGCGGTCATGTCCGACGCGCAGTTCGTCGCGGCGGACCCGGACAGCGACCTGGTCGCCCAGGCCCGCCGTACGCTCCGCGAGGTCAAGGCCGCGAAGCCGGACTTCCTGGTGATCAACGGCGACTTCGTGGACACCGCGTACCCGGCCGACTTCGCGCTGGCGAAGCGGATCCTGGACGAGGAGCTCGGCGGGGAGCTGCCGTACTACTACGTGCCCGGCAACCACGAGATCATGGGCGCCCCGATCGCCAACTTCCGGGCCGCCTTCGGGGACACCCAGCGGGTCTTCGACCACAAGGGCACCCGGTTCGTCACGCTGAACTCGTCGACCGGCTCGCTCCGCGGCGGCGGCTTCGACCAGGTGCGGATGCTGCGCGAGGCGCTCGACTCGGCGGCCGGCGACCCGGCCGTCGGCTCGGTGGCCGTGCTGCACCACCACCCGCCGCGCGACCCGAGCCCCGCCAAGGCCAGTCAGCTCGCCGACCGGAAGGAGGCGGCGCTGCTGGAGCAGTGGCTGGCCGACTTCCAGCACCGCACCGGCAAGGGGGCGGTCTTCGTCGG
This sequence comes from Micromonospora sp. URMC 106, assembly GCF_051386395.1. Classification (NCBI taxonomy): domain Bacteria; kingdom Bacillati; phylum Actinomycetota; class Actinomycetes; order Micromonosporales; family Micromonosporaceae; genus Micromonospora; species Micromonospora sp. URMC 106. The sequence continues at coordinate 33,272 of NZ_JBPQTP010000029.1, read as the reverse complement.
CGGGCACGTCGGCACCTTCCACGCCGACCGGGTCGACGGGGTGCCGTACCTGATCAACGGCAACGCGGGCAAGAACCCGTCCACCCCGGCGGACCAGGGCGGCTTCACCGGGTGGACCGAGTTCGGCGTGGACCCGGTGAGCCCGGCCGAGGCCGACCGGGCCCGGCGGAACCCGCTCGTGGAGGGCCCGCGCTGGGTCGCCGCCGAGTTCCACGCGCACGTCGACCGGCTCGCGCTGGCCGCTCCGGCCAGTGTCGCCGTCGGCGCCCCGGCCCGTGTCACCGCCACGGTGACCCAGCCGGGCGGGCGTGCGGTGCCGGTGGCGGCGCCGGTGAGCGCGGACTGGTCCGCCTCGCCGAACGTGCACGTCGGCTCGATCCTCGGGCTGAAGCCCTGGCACGTGGCCCGCTTCGACCCCGCCACCGGCACGCTCACCGCCCTGCGTCCCGGCGCCCAGGTCAAGCTGGCCGTCGACGTCAACGGCGCGCGCGCCGAGGCGACCGTCACCCTGACCGCCGCCGCCGAGGCCCCCGCCGCCTGACGCGCGGCCGAGGGCCCCTCCCGACGCCCGGCGCGCGGGAGGGGGACCGGACCGGCACCGCCCGAGGCCCGCACCGACTCCGGTGCGGGCCTCGGGTGTCCGTCGGGCTCAGAAGTCGCCCTCGGCCACCTGGAAGACGGTCAGGCCGAGGGCGCGCCACATCCGCACCACCTGCTGGCGGTCGTCGAAGACACCCACCACCCGGTAGCGGTCGGCGACCTCGCGCTCGTAGATCTCCCGCTTGACCACCGAGTCCTTGCGGTTGTCGCCGACGGCCCGCAGGTGCAGCCCGAGGTAGGGGACCCGGACGTGCCGCGCCAGCCACGCCTCGGTGGCGGGTCGGGCGGTGGCGTCCCGGCCGGAGCAGAAGACCACCCCGTACCCGGCGGCGTGCATCGCCCGGACCGCCGCGATCACCGCCGGGTTCGGCTCGTCCTCGCCGACGCGGGTCATGTCGTACGGGCTGCGCGAGACGTTCAGCGCGACCGTGCCGTCGATGTCGACCAAAACGATCTCCGGCGGCTCGGTCGACGGGGCGTGCACCGTGGCCGGCCGCCCCGTGCGGGCCTGCGGCACCGGCAGCGGCAGGGGGCGCCCCTCCAGGTAGCGCTCGTGCAGCCGGCGGATCCACGCCTCGCCGACCCGGTCGGCCTCCGGGCGGGCGGCGTCGCGGCGCAGGCACTCCGCCAGCGGCACGTCGGTGAAGTCGTGCACCTCGAACTCGGCGCCGTGCCGGGCGGCCAGGTCGGCCCAGTCCCGCAGGGTCCGCGACCGCAGGTTGGTGTCGTCGACGCAGACGTCCGCCCGCGCCCGCAGCAGCGCCTCGACCTGCGCCCGCTGCACGACGGTCACCTGCCACTCGGCCCACTGGGTGAACAGCCGCTCGCCGTGCAACATCCGGCGCAGGTCGTCGCGGTTGACGCGGACCACGGACGGTTGCAGCGTCCGGGCGAAGGTGGTCTTGCCGGAGGCGGGCAGTCCCCGGGTGGCGATCAGGCGGCTCATCGCTCCTCCGTGTCGTACGTCTCGGCGGGCGGGCGGCGCGTCCGCCCGAGGCGTGCCCCGGACGGGGCACCGCCGCCGGCGGCGGCCGTGCCGGGTGAATGCCCCGCCAGGCGGCGGGAATGCGGGAGACGGGGCGTGCGTTGTCGATGCCGGACCAGCCGTGCGGCCCGATTGCCGGGCCGGCCCGCGCCCATGGCACACTGGTCAATCGGCCACCGGTTCCGGTTCACGCCCGAGCCCGTCGCACGTGGCGACGGACACCGACGGCGACCCGGCGACCATCCACGAAAGGACCGAGGCGACATGAAGCCCAACATCCACCCGGAGTACGTGACGACCGAGGTCACCTGCTCCTGCGGCAACACCTTCAGCACCCGCAGCACCGCCAAGGGCGGCGCGATCCACGTCGAGACCTGCAGCGCCTGCCACCCGTTCTACACCGGCAAGCAGCGCGTCCTGGACACCGCCGGGCGGGTCGCGAAGTTCCAGCAGAAGTACGCCAAGGTTCAGGCCAAGAAGGCCAAGTAACTCCTCGTTCGGCGCCCGCGCCCGGTTTCGTGCCGGACGCGGGCGTCGTCCGTATCCACCCTGGTTCCGTCTCCCGCCCGTCGTCGCCGAAGGAGCTTCCCCAGCATGAGCAGCGAGCGCCTGGCCGCCCTCCTCGACGAGTACGCCGAGCTGGAGAAGCGGCTGGCGGACCCGGCCATCCACGCCGACCAGGGCGCCGCCCGCCGGGTCGGCCGTCGGTACGCCGAGCTGGTCCCGCTGCACAAGGCGGCCGGGGAGCTGGAGCAGGCCCGCGCCGACCTCGCCGCCGCCCGGGAGCTGGCCGCCGAGGACCCGTCCTTCGCGGCCGAGGCGGACTCGATCGCGGCGACCCTGCCGGCGCTGGAGGAGCGGCTGGCGGAGCTGCTGATCCCGCGCGACCCGCACGACGCCAAGGATGTGATCGTCGAGATCAAGGCCGGCGAGGGCGGTGAGGAGTCCGCGCTCTTCGCCGGTGACCTGCTGCGGATGTACACCCGGTACGCCGAGCGGCGCGGCTGGCTCACCGAGGTGATCGACGCGCAGGACTCGGACCTCGGCGGGGTGAAGGACGTCTCGCTGGCGATCAAGACCAAGGGCGTGCCGGAGGGTGGCAACGGCGTCTGGTCCCGGCTCAAGTGGGAGGGCGGCGTGCACCGGGTGCAGCGCGTCCCGGTCACCGAGTCGCAGGGCCGGATCCACACCAGCGCCGCCGGCGTGCTGGTGCTGCCCGAGGCCGAGGACGTCGACGTCACCATCGACCCGAACGACCTGCGGATCGACGTGTTCCGCTCGTCCGGGCCGGGCGGCCAGTCGGTGAACACCACCGACTCGGCGGTGCGGATCACCCACGTCCCGACCGGCATCGTGGTCTCCTGCCAGAACGAGAAGTCCCAGTTGCAGAACCGGGAGCAGGCGATGCGGATCCTGCGCGCCCGGCTGCTGGCCGCGGCCCAGGAGCAGGCCGACGCGGCCGCCTCGGACGCCCGCAAGGCGCAGGTGCGCACCGTGGACCGCTCGGAGCGCATCCGCACGTACAACTTCCCGCAGAACCGGATCACCGACCACCGGATCGGCTACACCGCGTACAACCTGGACCTGGCCCTCGCCGGCGACCTGGACGGCGTCCTCGACGCCCTCGCGGAGGCCGACCGCGCCGCCCGCCTGGCCGGCGACACGGAGCTGAGCCGCCGCTGACCGTCCGGTCGGCGGCGCCCGCCACCCGCGAACCCCGCCGCCGGACCGGTGCGGGCGGGTCAGGAGGCGCGGGGGCGGGTCTTCGCCCGGAGCATCTCGCGGTCGGCGGCCTCGAAGGCGGCGCTGAGGGCGTCGCGCAGGCCGGGGCCGGCGCCGCCCACCTCGGCGAAGCCGACGCTGACCCCGACCGGGGTGCCGGGCACCAGCGACTCCCAGTCCTCCGTGCGCACCGCGGCGTCGATCCGGCGACCCACCTCGGCCGCCTCGGCCATCCCGGCGTGCGGGAGCACCACCACGAACTCGTCGCCGCCGTAGCGCGCCACGAAGTCGCCCCGGCGCATCACCCGGTTGATCACCCCGGCGACGCGCTGGAGCACCAGGTCGCCGGAGTGGTGGCCGTGCCGGGTGTTGACCGCCTTGAAGCCGTCCAGGTCGCAGACGCCGATCACCACCCGGTCGCCGCCGGCGACCACCGTGGCGATGTAGCGCTCCAGCCGGCGCCGGTTGGGCAGCCCGGTCAGCGGGTCGGTCAGCGCCTCGCCCTCGAAGCGGGCCGCCTCGCGGCGCATCTCCTCGTGGTCGATGCGGGCCGCGATGCCGTCGATGTAGACGTCCCGGAGCCGGTCGTTGCGCTGGGCGGCCAGCCGGAACGCCAGCCGGTCGGCCCGGTGCGCCCCCGCGTGGTCGCCGGAGCGGGCCAGGGCGATGCTGCGCAGCCGCGCCGGCTCGGCCGCGCCCAGCGTCTCGCTGGAGATCTGGACGGTGTCCAACCGGGCGACCGCCTCGATGGGCCGCCCCTCCGCGACGGCCAGGCAGACCTGGCCGAGCTGGCGCATGTCGCGGGCCCGGGCGCTGTCCCCGCCGTGGCCGAGCAGCCGCGCCGGGGCGGCGTCCGTGCCGGCCTCCAGCCGGTCGCCGAGGGCTCCCCGCCGGGCGGCGGCGTAGCCGTACGCGGCCAGGCTGCTCGGGCGCAGCCTCCCGGCCCGGCCGCTGCGCAGGAACCGGTCCAGGTCGGCGGCGACGTCCCGCAGCACCCGCAGGCAGCCGTCGCTGTCGCCGTTGTGGTCCAGCGCCACCGCGTTGCGCAGCCGGATCCCCGGGGCGGCGAACGTCTCCTCCGGGATGCCGGCGGCCGTCCCGAGCTGCCGGGCCCGCTCGATCGCCCCGAGGGCGTAGCCGTGGAAGCTGAGGTAGGAGTAGGCCATCGCCAGGTCGTGCCAGCCCCACGCGGTGTCCCGGTCCGGGTCCGCCACCGCGCCCAGCGCCCGGGCGGCCTTCACCAGGTGGGTGACGCAGCGGTCCAGCGCGCCCTGGTGGTGCGCGGCGAGTGCCGCCAGCGCGTTGAGGTGCCCGTGCAGGTAGGGCTCGGCGAGGTCGCGGACCGCGCTGGAGGCCTCCTCGACGGCCCGCGTGTACTCGGCCGTCCGCCCGAGGTTGATCACCGCCGAGAGGCGCTGCACCAGGGCGTCGGCCCGCGCGTACGGGTCGGTGGTGGTGCCGATGACGCGCTCGAGGATCGCGTACGCCTCCGCGGAACGGCTGGACTCCTGCAACGCCCGCGACCGCGTCAGGGCGTCAACCTGGTCGGTGACCCGGTCGAGCCAACCCACCCGCGACCTCCCGTCGGTGTGCGCCCGGACGCATCCGCTCGTGATGTCCGCCGCGACGCCCCATGATTATCTCGTGACGACCGCGCCGCAACAGCCGTCCGAAGGGACGAGACGACAACGCCCTTCCGTGGCGGTGGCCCGGGCGGCACGGGCGCTCGCCGACGCCGGGATCGAGGCGGCCCGCGCCGAGGCCGAGCAGCTGGCCGCGTACGTGCTGGGGGTGCCCCGGGGGCGGCTGGCGCTGGCCGACGGCTTCACCGCCGAGCAGCTCGACCGGTTCGACGGGCTGGTCGCCCGGCGGGCCGACCGGGAGCCGTTGCAGCACCTCACCGGCGTCGCCGGCTTCCGGCACCTGGACCTGGCCGTCGGGCCGGGCGTCTTCGTGCCCCGGCCGGAGACCGAGCTGCTCGCCGGCTGGGGGATCGCGCGGGGCCGGGAGCTGGCCGCGCCGCTGGTGGTGGACCTGTGCAGCGGCTCGGGCGCCATCGCCCTGTCGGTCGCCCAGGAGCTGCCGGCGGCCCGGGTGGTGGCGGTGGAACGCTCGGCCGACGCCCTGCCCTGGCTGCGGCGCAACGCGGCCGCCCGCGCCGCGGCGGGGGACCGGCCGATCGAGGTGGTCGAGGCGGACGTCACCGCCCCGGACCTGCTGGCCGACCTCGTGGGCCGGGTCGACGTGCTGCTCTGCAATCCACCGTACGTGCCGTCCGACGTGCCCGTACCGCCTGAGGTGGGTCGGCACGACCCGGCGAGCGCGGTCTTCGGCGGGACGGACGGCCTGGCGGTGATCCGCCCGCTGGTCGTCCGGGCGGCGGCCCTGCTGCGCCCCGGCGGGGTGTTCGGCGTCGAGCACGACGACACGCACGGCACGGCGGTGCCCGACCTGCTGGCCGCGGACGGCCGGTTCGAGGCGGTCACCGACCACCGGGACCTGGCGGGGCGACCGCGCTTCGCGACCGCGTCCCGGCGGGCGGACGGCCCGCACGCCCGCGCCGACGCGGCGTGGCAGACTGACTCCTCGTGATGCTCTACGACTGCCGGTCGCCCGCCGACCGGGACCGCGGCATCGCCGCGGCCATCGAGGCGGTCAAGAACGGCGAACTGGTCGTCCTGCCGACCGACACGGTCTACGGGATCGGCGCGGACGCGTTCACCCCGTACGCGGTCAAGGCCCTGCTGGACGCCAAGGGCGGCCGCCACGTGCCGCCGCCGGTGCTGATCGGCTCCCGGCACACCCTCGACGGCCTGGTCTACTCGCTGCCCCAGGCGGCGCGCGACCTGGTGGAGGCGTTCTGGCCGGGCGCGCTGACCATCGTCGTCGAGCACTCGCCGAGCCTGCGCTGGGACCTGGGCGACACGTCCGGGACGGTGGCGGTGCGGATGCCGCTGCACCCGGTGGCGCTGGAGGTGCTGCGCGAGACCGGCCCGATGGCGGTCGCCTCGGCCAACAAGACGGGCCAGCCGGCCGCGCTCACCGCCGAGCAGGCCCGCGACCAGCTCGCGTACTCCGTCCGGGCCTACCTGGAGGCCGGCCCGTGCCCGGACCCGGTGCCGAGCACGATCGTCGACCTCACCGGCGAGGCGCCGCGGGTCCTCCGGCCGGGCGCGGTCCCGCTGGAGAAGCTGCGCGACGTGGTGCCGGACATCCTCGCCGGCCAGGGGGTCTGAGTGCCGCCGTTCACCGTGTTGCACGTCTGCATGGGCAACATCTGCCGGTCCCCGATGGCCGAGCGGCTGCTGGCCCTCGCCGTCCGGGAGCGGCTGGCCCGGCGGGAGGCCGACCCGGGCCGCGCCGACGAGCTGGTGCACAGCCACAGCGCCGGCACCGGCGGCTGGCACGCCGGCGAGGAGATGAACCCGCCGGCCGCCCGCCAGGTGACCAACCGGGGCGGCAGCGTCTCCGGGTTCGCCGCCCGCAAGCTCCGCTCGGACCACATCGACGCCGCCGACCTGGTGCTCACCGCCACGGCGGACCAGCAGGAGTACGTGGTGGCGCTGCGTCCGGACGCCGCGTCGCGCACGTTCGTGCTGGGTGAGTTCGGCCGGCTGCTCGCCGCGGTGGACGCGGCCGGGCTGCCCCCGGCGGAGGCCACCCCGGAGGGGGTGTACGCGCGCGGCGTGGCCCTGGTGGCCGCCGCCCACGCCGCCCGCCAGGGCGCCACCGCGCTGCCCACCGACGATCTCGACGACCCGTGGGGGCGCGGCGACCAGTGCTTCAGCCGGGTGGCCGACGAGATCGAGGAGACCGTCCACCCCCTGGCCGCCGCGCTCCTGCCGTAACGGGGGCCAGTCCTCGCGTGCGCGCCCGCTGTGACGGCGGCCAGTCCTCGCCCGCGCGCCGCCGTGACGGGCCGCTCGCCGTCGCGCTCCTGCCGTAACCCGCGCGAGGTACCCCGCGCGTGAGTTTCCTGCGGGTTTGGGGGAAAGGGGCGATGAAGAGGGGCTTTCGGGTCATTCTGGGTGGGTCCTGACCGGCTCCTGCGGGGAGAGCTGATGACCCGGGCACGCCTCGACAAACTGTTTACCGTACTGATCGCCGGCGTGCTCGCCGGCCTGGTGCTCGCGGCGGCGGCCCTCCCGGTCGCGCTGGTGTTCGGGGTCGGGTTCTCGGCGCTCGCCGCGCCGTACTCGGAGCTGCCCAACACGCTGCGCACGCCGCCGACGCCCCAACGGTCGAACCTCTACGCCAACGACGGCACCACCCTGATCACCTCCTTCTACCAGGAGGACCGGGTGGACGTGCCGCTGGCCGAGGTCGCGCCGGTGATGCGCCAGGCGATCATCGCGGCCGAGGACGCCCGGTTCCACGAGCACAGCGGGGTCGACCTGCGCGGCGTGGTGCGGGCCTTCACGGTCAACAAGGGGGCCGGGGAGACCCGGCAGGGCGCGTCCACGCTGACCATGCAGTACGTCCGCAACGTGCTCAGCAACGACCCCCGGCTCAGCGAGCGGCAGCGCGCCGCCGCCACCGAACTCACCACCGCCCGCAAGATCCAGGAGATGCGGTACGCGCTGGCCCTGGAGCGGGAGCTGACCAAGGACGAGATCCTCACCCGATACCTCAACATCGCCTACTTCGGCGCCGGGGCGTACGGGGTGGCCGCCGCGAGCAAGCGCTACTTCTCCAAGACGCCGGCGGACCTCACCCTGGCCGAGGCCGCGCTGTTGGCCGGGCTGGTCCGCTCGCCGCACTCCGACGACCCGATCAACGGCGACGCGGACGCGGCGCTCGCCCGCCGGGCGTACGTGCTCGACCGGCTGGTCGAGTCGGGGCACGTCCCGGCCGAGGCGGCGGCCCGGGCCGGGGCCGAGCAGTTGCGCCTGCGCCCCAGCCAGACGCCGAACGACTGCACGGCGGTGCCGGCCGAGCACAACGACTGGGGCTTCTTCTGCGACTGGTTCACCCGCTGGTGGAACGCCCAGCCGGCGTTCGGCGCGACCGTCGACGAGCGGCAGCTCACCCTGCGCCGGGGCGGCTTCTCCATCGTCTCCTCGCTCGACCCGGCGGTGCAGCGCGCCACCACCGAGCAGGTCCGCCGGATCTACCAGGTGGACGACCGCCGGGCGGCGCCGACGGCCGTGGTCCAGCCCGGCACGGGCCGGGTGCTCGCCATGGCGGTGAACCGGAACTACAGCGTGACGGGCAACCCGGCCGGACAGAAGAACCACCCGAACACGGTGAACCAGTTGGTCGCCGGGGGCGGGGCGATCGACGGCTACCAGGCCGGCTCGACGTTCAAGATCTTCACCATGCTGGCCGCGTTGGAGGCCGGGCTGCCGCTGAGCACCGAGTTCGACGCGCCGGGCCGGATCGTGACCGACTTCCCCGTGACCGGGTCGGCGAGCTGCGACGGGTACTGGTGCCCGAAGAACGCCAGCGCCTCGATGGACGGGCGGCACAGCATGTGGACCGCCTTCGGCGAGTCGGTCAACACGTACTTCGCGTGGCTGACCGAGCGGGTCGGCGCGGACCGGGTGGTGGAGATGGCCGAGCGGCTCGGAATCGTGTTCCGGGCCGAGGACGACGCCCGGCTGGCCCGCCACGGCGCGCGCGAGTGGGGCCCGTTCACCCTCGGCGTCTCGGCCACCACGCCGCTCGACCTCGCCGGCGCGTACGCGGCGGTGGCGGCCGAGGGGACGTGGTGCGCGCCGCTGCCGGTCGTCTCGATCGCCGACGCGGCCGGCCGCCCGGTGGCCGCCGCGCAGCCGGACTGCCGGCAGGTGGTCGACCCGGACGTGGCCCGGGCGGCGGCGGACGCGGCCCGCTGCCCCGTCGGCGACCAGTCGATGTACCGGGAGTGCGCCGGCGGCACCGCCACGGGGCTGCGCCGGCAGCTCGGCCGGCCGGTCGCCGGCAAGACCGGCAGCTCGGACGGGTACGCGACCGAGACCGTGGTCGCCTTCACCCCGCAACTGGTGGTCGCCTCGATCGCCGCCAACCCCGACGACCCGCGCGACACGGTCGGCCGGCGGGTGCAGCGCCAACTCGTCGAGGCGGTGGGCGAGGTGCTCTCCTTCACCCTGCGCGACCAGCCGGTCCGCGACTTCGTGCCGCCCAGCGAGCTGATCGCCTTCCAGGTCTCCGGCGCCCGCACCGGCAACTGAGCCGGCCGCCCGCCGGGGCGTGACCGGCCGCGCGGACGGCCCGGACGAGGGGAGCCGCACGGGTGGATCGCGCGCGGCGGCGCGGACGAGGGGATCCGCACGGGTGGATCGCGCGCGGTGGTCGCCGGTCAGCGGCGTCCGGACGACACGGCCGGTCGGTGGGCCGCCTGCTCCGCGCCCCGGGCGATGTTGCGGGCCATCCCGCCGAAGACCACCGCGTGGAAGGGCGCGACGGCCCCCCAGTAGGCGTGCCCGGCCAGTCCGCGGGGCAGGAACACCGCCCGCTGGTGGTATCGGCTGCGCCCGCCGTCGAGCGGGATCACCCGCATCTCCAGCCAGGCCCGGCCGGGCAGCCGCATCTCGGCGCGCAGCCGCAGCAGCTCGCCCGGCACGATCTCCTCCACCCGCCAGAAGTCGAGCGCCTCGCCGACCCGGAGGCGGTGCGGGTCGCGCCGGCCGCGGCGCAGCCCGACGCCGCCGACCAGGCGGTCCAGCCAGCCCCGGGCCGACCAGGCCAACGGGAACGAGTACCAGCCGTGCTCCCCGCCGACGCCCTCGACGACGCGCCACAGGGCGTCCGGCGGCGCGTGGACGGCCCGCTCGCGCACGTCGGTGTAGGCGGTGCCGCCGGACCACTGCGGGTCGGTGGGCAGCGGCTCGGCGGGCGCGTCCGGGCCGCTCGCCGTCGACCAGCGGGTCTCCACCTCGCCGTCGCGCACCTTCGCCAGGGCCATGGCGACCGCCTCGTCGAAGCCGGTCAGCCCCTGCGGCGGGTCCGGAACGTACGCCGCGATGTCGTGCTCGCGGGCGACGGCCTCGTGGACGAGGCTCTCCACCAGCGGCCGGGCGATCGCGTTCGGCACCGGGGTGACCAGCCCGACCCAGTACGAGGAGAGCGACGGGGTCAGCGGCCGCACCGGCAGGATGACCCGCCGGCGCAGCCCGGCGACCCGCGCGTAGCGCTGCATCATGTCCTGGAAGGTGAGGATGTCCGGCCCGCCGATGTCGAAGCCGCGGTTGACCTCCGGCGGCAGGTCCGCGCAGCCGACCAGGTAGCGCAGCACGTCGCGGACGGCGATCGGCTGGATCCGGTTGCGGACCCAGCGCGGGGTGACCATGCCCGGCAGCCGCTCGGTCAGGTAGCGCAGCATCTCGAACGAGGCCGATCCGGATCCGATGATCACCGCCGCCCGCAGCACCGCCGTCGGCACCCCGCTGTCGAGCAGGATCCGCCCGACCTCGGCCCGGGACCGCAGGTGCGCCGACGGGACGTGGCGACCCGCTGCCGGCTCCGGCCCGCCGAGGTAGACGATCCGGCGTACGCCGGCGGCGCGGGCCGCGGTCGCGAAGTTGGCCGCGGCCTCCCGGTCGGCGGCCTCGAAGCCGGCCTGCCCGAGCGAGTGGACCAGGTAGTAGGCGACGTCGACGCCCTCGAACGCGGCCGGCAGTGTCTCCGGTCTGCGCAGGTCGCCCTCGGCGATCTCGGCCCGCGCCGTCCACGGCACGTCCCGTAGCCGGCCGGCTTTGCGGGCGAGGCAGCGCACCGCGTGCCCCTCGGCCAGCAGCCGGGGCGCGAGCCGCCCGCCGATGTAACCCGTCGCTCCGGTGACCAGGCATCTCACGGCCTCCAGTGTGCGGCCCAATAGACTCTGGCGTTGTGGCTATTGAGACGAGCACCTTCTGGGGGCCGGACTTCGAGCAGCTCCGCGCGACGGACCCGGAGATCGCCGGGGTGGTGCTCGGCGAGCTGGACCGGCTCCGGGGCGGCCTGCAACTGATCGCCAGCGAGAACCTCACCTCGCCGGCGGTACTGGCGGCGCTCGGCTCCACCCTGACCAACAAGTACGCCGAGGGCTATCCGGGCCGGCGCTACTACGGCGGCTGCGCCGAGGTGGACCGGGCCGAGGAGATCGGCATCGCCCGGGCGAAGGAGCTCTTCGGCGCCGAGCACGCCAACCTCCAGCCGCACTCCGGCGCGAGTGCCAACCTGGCCGCGTACGCCGCGCTGGTGCAGCCGGGGGACACCGTGCTCGCCATGGACCTGCCGCACGGCGGCCACCTCACCCACGGCAGCCGGGTGAACTTCTCCGGCAAGTGGTTCCACACCGTCGGCTACACCGTCCGGCGGGACACCGAGCTGATCGACTACGACGAGGTGCGCGACCTGGCCCTCGCGCACCGTCCCAAGATGATCATATGCGGGGCCACGGCGTATCCCCGGTTGATCGACTTCCCGCGGTTCCGCGAGATCGCCGACGAGGTCGGGGCGTACCTGATGGTGGACGCGGCGCACTTCGTCGGGCTGGTCGCGGGGAAGGTCGTCCCGTCGCCGGTGCCGCACGCCGACGTCGTCTGCGCCACCACGCACAAGGTGCTGCGCGGGCCGCGCGGCGGCATGATCCTCTGTCGGGAGTCGCTGGCCCAGCGGATCGACAAGGCGGTCTTCCCGTTCACCCAGGGCGGGCCGCTGATGCACGCCGTCGCGGCCAAGGCCGTCGCGCTGCGCGAGGCCGCCCAGCCCGAGTTCCGGGCGTACGCCGCCCAGGTGGTGAGCAACGCCCAGGCGCTCGCCGCCGGGCTGGCCGCCGAGGGCATGCGCCCGGTCTCCGGGGGCACCGACACCCACCTCGCCCTGATCGACCTGCGCGAGGCCGGGGTGACCGGCGCGGACGCCGAGGCGCGCTGCGACGCCGCCGGCATCACCCTGAACAAGAACGCCATCCCGTACGACCCGCAGAAGCCGATGGTCGCCTCCGGCATCCGCGTCGGCACCCCGAGCGTGACCACGCAGGGGATGCGGGAGGGGGAGATGCACCGGATCGCCGGGCTGATCGCCCGCGCCGTGCGCACCGACCCCGCCGCCCCCGGGGGCACAGCCGAGCTGACCCGGATCGCATCCGAGGTGACCGCCCTGGTCGCCGACTTCCCGGCGTACCCCCGTGGCTGAGCCCGGGGTGCGCGAGCCGGTGGCGACCGCGGCGGCCGACCGGCGTTGGCGGCTGCGGCACCTGCCGGTCCTGCTGGCGGCCACCGGCCTGCTGGTCGCGGTGGCCGCGCTGGTCGGCGCGCTGACCGGCGGCGCGGAGGCGGCGCTGGGCGCGGCGGCCGGAGTCGGTGTCACGGCGGCCAGCTACACCCTGACGACCGTGGTGCTGGCCTGGGCCGACTCGGTGAACCCGCAGCTCGTGCTCCCGTTCGGCCTCGGCCTGTACGCGGCCAAGATGACCCTGCTCGGCGTCGTGCTGGTGGCCGTGGCGTCGACCGGCTGGCCGGGGCTGATCCCGCTCTGCCTGGGCATCGCCGCCGGGGTGGCGGTGTGGACCGGCGTGCACATCTGGTGGCTCACCACCGTGCACGCCCGACGCGTCCGTCCCTGAGCGGCGCCGTCGTCCCTGAGCGGCGCCGTCCCACACATCGGACGGCACGCGAACGTGTCGTGTACCGGTCGTTTCCAGGTTGGCGGAAGGGGAGTAGCGTGCCCACAGACGACGCTGCCCGCCAGAGGCCCACACAACGACGGTTGTGCGGGGGGCGAGGCACAGCCTCGTAATCCCGACTGATATCGTTCGCCCCGTCATGGCTGGTGACCAAACCCCCCGACCCAGCGGCGGCCCGGACGACGTTCCGCCCGGCGCCGGCCAGGGTTGGACCGCGCTCAGCTATCTGATCGCGGGCATGCTCGTGTGGGGCTTCATCGGCTGGCTGGTCGACCAGTGGCTCGACTCCGGGGGCGTCGCCACCGGGATCGGCGTCGTGCTCGGCATGGCCGGGGGAATCATCCTGGTCGTCCGCAAGCTCGGCACGCCTACTTAGGAAGGGACGCGGTGTTCGGACAGGCGAACGTCCTGGCACAGGGCGAGGCAGCATTCCCACCCAGCGTGGACGACTTCTACCTGCCCAGCATCCTCCCGTGGGGTGCGGAGAACTCCTACTGGTTCACCAAGATCACGGCGATGGTCTGGCTGGCCGTCGGCGTCCTGATCATCTACTTCCTGGTCAGCTACCGTAAGCCGCAGCTGGTCCCCACGAAGAAGCAGTGGCTCGCCGAGTCGATCTACGGCTTCGTGCGCAACAACATCGCGGTCGACATGATCGGGCACGCGGGTGTGCGGTTCGCGCCGTACTTCACCACGCTGTTCCTGTTCATCCTGCTGACCAACTTCTTCGCGATCGTGCCGGGCCTGCAGATCTCGCCGAACTCGCACATCGCCTTCCCGGCGATCCTCGCGGTGATCAGCTACGTGCTCTTCATCTACGCCGGCATCCGGCACCACGGCGCGGGGAAGTTCATCAAGAACTCGCTCATCCCGCCGGCGCCCTGGTACATCCTGCCGCTGCTGATCCCGATCGAGTTCTTCTCGACCTTCCTCGTCCGGCCGTTCTCGCTGGCCGTGCGTCTCTTCGCGAACATGTTCGCCGGCCACATGCTCCTGCTGGTCTTCACGCTCGGCGGCTTCGCGATGTTGAACGCGAACGCCTGGCTGGCGCCGGTCTCGCTGCTGTCCTGGGTGATGACCGTCGCGCTGACCTTCCTCGAGTTCCTGGTGATCTGCCTGCAGGCGTACGTCTTCACGGTCCTGACCGCGAGCTACGTGCAGGGCGCGCTCGCCGACGAGCACTGATTCATCCCGCACCAACCGTTGTCGTCCCGCGTGACCGTCACGCGTGATAACCAGGAGGAACCAACCAATGGACGTTCTCGCCGCGGTAGAGGGCAGCACCGCCGCCATCGGCTACGGCCTTGCCGCCATCGGCCCGGGTATCGGCGTCGGCCTGGTCTTCGCCGCCTACATCCAGTCGACCGCCCGTCAGCCGGAGTCGTCCCGGATGACCCTGCCGTACGTCTGGATCGGCTTCGCCGTCATCGAGGCGCTCGCCCTGCTGGGCATCGCGTTCGGCTTCATCTGGGCCGGCTGACCCCCGCCCCTCGGACCGGGAGGTAACCCATGTACCACCTGCTCGCCGCAGAGGGTGGTGAGTCGGCGCACAACCCGATCCTGCCCATCTGGCAGGAGATCGTGGTCGGCACGATCGCCTTCGCGATCCTCTGCTTCGTGCTGATGAAGTTCGTCTTCCCCCGGATGGAGCAGACGTTCCAGGCGCGGGTCGACGCGATCGAGGGTGGCATCAAGCGCGCCGAGGCCGCCCAGGCCGAGGCCAACCAGCTGCTCGAGCAGTACCGCGCGCAGCTCGCCGAGGCGCGCACCGACGCCGCCAAGATCCGGGACGACGCCCGGGCCGACGCCGAGGGCATCCGCCAGGACATCCTCGCCAAGGCGCGGGAGGAGTCCGACCGGATCATCGCGGCCGGCAAGGAGCAGCTCGCCGCCGAGCGGGCCACCATCGTGCGCGAGCTGCGCACCGAGGTGGGCACCATCGCGGTGGACCTGGCCAGCAAGATCGTCGGTGAGTCGCTCGCCGACGAGGCGCGTCGCAAGGGCACCGTCGACCGGTTCCTGAGCGGTCTCGAGAGCACGGGGGCCCGCTGATGCAGGCCGCCAGCCGGGAGTCGTACAAGGTCGCGGCCGAGCGCCTCGACGCGTACGTCCGCGGCGCGGAGCCGTCGGCGGTGGCCACCACCGCCGACGAACTCCTCTCCGTCGCCGACCTGCTGCGGCGCGAGCCGCGGCTGCGCCGGGCGCTCTCCGACCCGGCCCGCTCGGCCGCGGACCGCGCCGCCCTGCTCGGCGAGGTGCTCCGCGGCAAGATCAGCGCCGAGGCGTTGGACCTGCTCGCCGCGCTGGTCTCCGGCCGGTGGTCGGCGCCGTCGGAACTGCTCGACGCCGCCGAGCGGCTGGGCATCGACGCGCTCCTGGCGAGCGCGGACTCCGCGGGCGAGCTGGGCGAGGTCGAGGACGAGCTGTTCCGCTTCGGGCAGGTCGTCGCCGGTTCGCCGGAACTGTCCAGCGCGCTGTCCAACCCGACCGCCCCCGCCGCCCGGCGGGGGATGCTGGTCGACCAGTTGCTCGCCGGCAAGGCCCGGCCGGTCACCGGCTACCTCGTCGGGGTCGCGCTCGCCGGCTTCGGCGGACGCAACTTCGCCGGGGCGCTCACCCGGCTGGTCGAGCTTGCCGCCGACCGGCGGGACCGGCAGGTGGCGTACGTGACCGTCGCGGCCCCGTTGAGCGAGGAGGAGGAGCGCCGGCTGGGCGCGAGCCTCTCCGCGATATACGGTCGAGAGGTTTCCGTCAAGCAGACGGTGGACCCCGAAGTTCTCGGTGGCGTGAGCGTGCGGGTCGGCTCCGACCTGTACGACGGCACCGTCCTGCGCCGCCTCAACGAGAGCCGCAACGCGCTCGCGAAGCGCTGAGCGGCCCTGCCGCCCAGCGCCCTGATAGACGCCATTCGGACCGGTCGGTACTAGGTATCCCGGGCCCCTGATACTTAAGGAAGCAGAGGATGGCCGAGCTGACCATCTCGACGGAGGAGATCCGCGGCGCCCTGGAGCGCTACGTCTCCTCCTACTCGTCCGAACTCTCCCGCGAGGAGGTCGGCACCGTCGCCGACACCGGCGACGGCATCGCCCACGTCGAGGGTCTTCCCTCGACCATGACCAACGAGCTCCTGGAGTTCGAGGACGGCACCCTCGGTGTGGCGCTGAACCTCGACGTCCGGGAGATCGGTGTCGTCGTTCTCGGTGACTCCGCCAAGCTCGAAGAGGGCCAGCGCGTCAAGCGCACCGGCCGGGTGCTCTCCGTGCCGGTCGGCGACGCCTTCCTCGGTCGCGTGGTCGACGCGCTCGGCCAGCCGATCGACGGCCTCGGCGACATCGCCAACGAGGGCTTCCGCGAGCTGGAGCTCCAGGCCCCGAACGTGATGTCCCGCCAGTCCGTCTTCGAGCCGCTGCAGACCGGCATCAAGGCCGTCGACGCCATGACGCCGATCGGCCGGGGCCAGCGCCAGCTGATCATCGGCGACCGGAAGACCGGCAAGACCACGGTCGCGCTGGACGCCATCCTCAACCAGCGGGACAACTGGCGCTCCGGCGACCCGAAGAAGCAGGTCCGCTGCATCTACGTCGCCATCGGCCAGAAGGCCTCCACGATCGCCTCCATCAAGGGCGTCCTGGAGGAGGCGGGCGCGATGGAGTACACGACCATCGTCGCCTCCCCGGCCTCCGACCCGGCCGGCTTCAAGTACCTGGCCCCCTACACCGGCTCGTCCATCGGGCAGCACTGGATGTACGGCGGCAAGCACGTCCTGATCGTCTTCGACGACCTGAGCAAGCAGGCCGAGGCGTACCGCGCCGTGTCGCTGCTGCTGCGTCGCCCGCCGGGCCGCGAGGCGTACCCGGGTGACGTCTTCTACCTGCACTCCCGCCTGCTGGAGCGCTGCGCGAAGCTCTCCGACGAGATGGGCGGCGGCTCGATGACCGGCCTGCCGATCATCGAGACGAAGGCCAACGACATCTCGGCCTTCATCCCGACCAACGTCATCTCCATCACCGACGGCCAGATCTTCCTCGAGACCGACCTGTTCAACCAGGGCGTCCGGCCGGCCATCAACGTCGGCACCTCGGTCTCCCGGGTCGGTGGCGCCGCGCAGGTGAAGCCGATGCGGAAGGTCGCCGGCTCGCTGCGGCTCAACCTGGCCCAGTTCCGCGAGCTGGAGGCGTTCGCCGCCTTCGCCTCCGACCTGGACAAGGCCTCCCGCGCCCAGCTGGAGCGCGGCGCCCGCCTGGTCGAGCTGCTCAAGCAGCCGAACTACTCGCCGTACCCGGTGCAGGAGCAGGTCGTCTCGGTCTGGGCCGGCACCGAGGGCAAGCTGGACGACATCCCCGTGGGTGAGGTCCGCCGCTTCGAGTCGGAGTTCCTCCAGTACCTGCGCCACAAGCACGAGGGTGTCCTGGCGGGCATCGCCGACAACAAGTGGGACGACGAGATCGTCGCCTCGCTCGACCGCGCCATCACCGAGTTCAAGCAGGTCTTCCTCGGCAAGGCGGACGAGCGTCGGATCAACGAGGCCCCGGCCGCGCCGCTCGAGGGCGAGGAGAACCGCGAGACGGTGACCCGCTTCCGCGACGGCACGACCGACCGCCCGGTCGAGAACCAGTAAGGGCTGATTCATGGCGGCCCAGGTACGCGTTCTTCGTCAACGGATCCGCTCGGCGAAGGGGATGAAGAAGATCACCAAGGCGATGGAGCTCGTGGCGACGAGCCGGATCGCCAAGGCCCAGGCCCGGGTGGAGGCGTCCCTGCCGTACGCCCAGGCCATCACCGGTGTGCTCACGGCGCTGGCGTCCAACGCGCGGATCGACCACCCGCTGCTCACCCCGCGTCCGCGGGTGCGGCGGGCGGGCGTCCTGCTGGTGACCGCCGACCGTGGCCTCGCCGGCGGTTACAGCTCCAACGCGATCAGGATGGCGGAGTCGCTGATCGCGCGGCTCCGCGCGGACGGCAAGGAGCCGGTGCTCTACGTCATCGGGCGCAAGGGTGTGGGCTTCTTCCGCTTCCGTGACCGGCCGATCGAGGCGAACTGGACCGGGTTCTCGGAGCAGCCGTCGTTCGCCGACGCGCGCACCGTGGGCGAGACGCTGATCAAGGCGTTCACGGCCGGTGCGGACGACGTCGACGGCGGCGCGGGGGCGGACGGGGTGCTCGGGATCGACGAGTTGCACATCGTCTACACCGAGTTCCACTCCCTGATGACCCAGACCCCGGTCGCGAAGATCATCGGGCCGATGCAGGTCGAGGACCGTCCCCGGTCCGAGGGCCTGCTGCCGGCGTACGAGTTCGAGCCGGAGGCGGAGGCGCTGCTCGACGCGCTGCTGCCGAAGTACATCAACACGCGGATCTACGCGGCGTTGCTGGAGTCGGCGGCGAGCGAGTCGGCGGCCCGTCGGCGGGCGATGAAGAGCGCCACCGACAACGCCGAAGAGATGATCGAGAAGTACACGCGTGAGATGAACTCGGCCCGCCAGGCCGGGATCACCCAGGAGATCAGTGAGATCGTCGGCGGCGCGAACGCGCTGGCCGCGTCGGGAAGTGAAGTGTGATGACTGCCCTAGTAGAGACCAAGACGGCCACGGGTCGCGTGGTCCGGGTCATCGGCCCGGTCGTCGACGCCGAGTTCCCGCGCGACGCCATGCCGGCCCTGTTCAACGCCCTGCACGTGACCGTGACGCTCTCCGGCGGCGAGAAGACGCTGACCCTGGAGGTCGCCCAGCACCTGGGTGACAACATGGTCCGCGCCATCTCGATGCAGCCGACCGACGGCCTGGTCCGTGGCGCCGAGGTGCGCGACACCGGCTCGCCGATCACCGTTCCGGTGGGCGACGCGGTCAAGGGCCACGTGTTCAACGCGATCGGCGAGTGCCTCAACCTCACCGAGGGCGAGACGCTCAACCCGGACGACCACTGGGGCATCCACCGCAAGGCCCCGGCCTTCGCGGACCTGGAGCCGAAGACCGAGATGCTGGAGACCGGCATCAAGGTCATCGACCTGCTCGCCCCGTACGTCAAGGGCGGCAAGATCGGCCTGTTCGGCGGCGCCGGCGTGGGCAAGACGGTGCTCATCCAGGAGATGATCACCCGTGTCGCCCGGAACTTCGGTGGTACGTCGGTCTTCGCCGGCGTGGGTGAGCGGACCCGCGAGGGCAACGACCTCATCGCCGAGATGACCGAGTCCGGCGTCATCGACAAGACCGCGCTGGTCTACGGCCAGATGGACGAGCCGCCGGGCACCCGGCTGCGGGTGGCGCTCTCCGCGCTGACCATGGCCGAGTACTTCCGCGACGTGAAGAAGCAGGAGGTGCTGCTCTTCATCGACAACATCTTCCGCTTCACCCAGGCGGGTTCGGAGGTCTCCACCCTGCTCGGCCGCATGCCGAGCGCCGTGGGTTACCAGCCGACCCTGGCCGACGAGATGGGCGAGCTCCAGGAGCGGATCACCTCCGTCCGGGGCCAGGCCATCACCTCGATGCAGGCGATCTACGTGCCGGCGGACGACTACACCGACCCCGCCCCGGCCACCACGTTCGCCCACCTCGACGCGACCACCAACCTGGAGCGGTCGATCTCCGACAAGGGCATCTACCCGGCGGTGGACCCGCTGGCGTCCTCGTCCCGGATCCTCGCCCCGGAGTTCGTCGGCGCCGAGCACTTCGCGGTGGCGACCGAGGTCAAGCGGATCCTGCAGAAGTACAAGGACCTGCAGGACATCATCGCCATCCTCGGCATCGAGGAGCTCTCCGAGGAAGACAAGGTCACGGTCGGCCGGGCCCGCCGGATCGAGCGCTTCCTGTCGCAGAACACCTACGCGGCGGAGCAGTTCACCGGCGTGCCGGGCTCGACGGTCCCGATCAAGGAGACCATCGAGGCGTTCAAGAAGATCAGCGAGGGGGAGTACGACCACTTCCCCGAGCAGGCCTTCTTCATGTGCGGCGGTCTCGAGGACCTGGAGCGCAAGGCAGCGGAGCTGATGAAGGGCTGACCTGTCGGTCCTGAGAAAGGCCGCCCCGGCAATGCGGGGGCGGCCTTTCGTTCATCTTCAGGCCCTATCATCTCCGCTGCCCGGTTCCGCACGGTCGGCGATCACGCCGGACGCGAGGTACCGTCGATCCGCGCGCCCGCCGGTCGCGGGCGTCGATCTGTGCAACCAATCGGCTGCGCGCGCCCGTCTCCTGATCGTGGGCGTGACGAACGGAGATGATCGTGGGTAAGGCCGGCAAGGGCGGCGGCAAGTCGTCCATGTGGTCGGGGGTGCCGCGCTGGGCCCGGGTCTGCACGGTGTTCGGTGCCGTTCTCATGCTGCTCAGCGGCGTGGTGCTGGTCGGCGCCGAGGCGCTGATGGCCCGCTACGAGGGCGCGGTGGGCAAGGCCGACCTCTTCGGCGACCAGGCCGCCGGGGCGAAGGAGCGCAAGAGCGACATCAAGGGCCCGCTCAACATCCTGCTGGTCGGCATCGACCCGCGCAAGCCGGAGACCCCGCCGCTGGCCGACTCGATCATGGTGCTGCACGTGCCCGAGGCGATGGACCGGGCGTACCTGTTCTCCATGCCCCGCGACCTGATCGTGGACATCCCCCGGTTCGACAAGGCCGGCTTCAAGGGCGGCCGGGCCCGGATCAACGCGGCGATGTCCGAGGGCAGCGACGTGCAGGGGCAGAACCCGAGCGCGGCGCAGGGATTCGAGCTGCTCGCCCTGACCGTGCAGCAGGTCACCGGGATCAAGCGCTTCGACGCCGGCGCGATCATCAACTTCAACGGCTTCCAGAAGATCGTCGACGCGATGGGCGGCGTCGACATGTACATCGAGCGCGAGGTGCGCTCCGAGCACCGGGAGCCGGACGGCAAGCACCGCAAGGGCAACCCGTACGGCGACGGCTACGTCGGTCCGCAGGCGGTCTACAAGAAGGGCACCCAGCACCTCAACGGCTGGCAGGCCCTCGACTACGTCCGCCAGCGCTACCCGAAGAACGGGGTCCCCGACGGCGACTACGGCCGCCAGCGCCACCAACAGCAGTTCGTCAAGGCCATGGCGGGCCAGGCGCTCAGCGCCGACGTGGTGACCAACCCGATCAAGCTGGACCGGGTACTGCGGGCGGCCGGCCAGTCCCTGGTCTTCAGCGGCCGCGGCCACAGCGTGGTCGACTTCGGTCTGGCGCTGAGGAACCTCCGACCGGAGACCATCCAGATGGTCAAGCTGCCGGGCGGCGGGGTCACCGAGAACGGGAAGTACCAGGGCGAGCGCTTCGAGCCGGAGGTCGAGGACTTCTTCACCGCCCTGCACAACGAGCAGCTCGACGCCTTCCTGCTGGAGCACCCCGACTTCCAGAACAAGACCAAGTAGCCGTGGCGCAGGTCTCGCCACCCGCGTTGGGGGCGCGTCGGCGGCAAGACTAGACTTTCGACAATCCGCCGCCGCAGCAAGGAGACAGCGTGGCACAGCAGCTTCACGTCGAGCTCGTAGCCGTCGAGGAGAAGGTCTGGTCCGGTGACGCCGAGATGGTCGTCGCCCGGACGACCGAGGGTGAGCTGGGTGTGCTGCCGGGGCACGCGCCCCTGCTCGGCCAGCTCGCCGAGCCCGGCCAGGTGCGCATCAGGCTCGCCGGCGGCGAGCAGGTCTCCTACGAGGTCGCCGGTGGCTTCCTCTCCGTGAGCGCCGAGGGCGTCACCATCCTGGCCGAGAGCGCCACCCCGGTTTCCGCCGCGCAGAGCCGCTGAGCCGCACCGCCGATGGGGATCGTCGAAGGGATCGGAATCGGCGTCGCCGTCATCCTCGGCGCGCTCCTGATCCTCTTCGCCCGTCGGGCGGTCGTCACGCGGAGCGGGGGCATCATCCGCCTCGGCGTCCGGACCTCCACGATGCTCGACGGTCGCGGCTGGTCCCCCGGCTTCGGCCGGTTCGTCGGCGACGAACTCCGCTGGTACCGCATGTTCAGCTTCGCCGTACGCCCCACCCGGGTGCTCTCCCGCAAGAAGCTGGCGGTGGAGCGGCGGCGGCTGCCCGAGGGGCAGGAGCGCCTCTCGATGCCCGCCGACTGGGTCATCCTCCGCTGTACGAGCGACCACGCTCCGGTGGAGATCGCCATGGCCCGGTCCACCGTCACCGGGTTCCTCTCCTGGCTCGAGGCCGCCCCTCCGGGGGCGGTCTCGCCGCGTATGGCCTCCCAGGACTGGCCCGCCGCCTGACGTCCCCTCGTCCGTTGGGGGTTTCCGGGGAGCCCACCCGCTCCGGGCGGTCAGGCTTGGTCCCTCCGCGGGCGGGCTCCCGGGAAACCCCTGCCGTCGCGCTGTCCGCGGCCCGGCGCACTCTTACACCACCTGCGCTGTTACCGGGCTCGTCAGGTGACCCGCTGAACTACTCGGGTGGGGAGGCGACCAGTTCGACCTCGTAGCCCTGGCCGTCGGTGAGGTAGGCGGCGTAGGTCTGTGGGCCGCCGGCGTGCGGGTGAAGCTCGGGGAAGAGCAGGGTCCAGCCGTACGCCGGCGCGGCCTCGACCAGCCGGTCCACGACAGCCGGCGGGCCGGCGTGGAAGGCCAGGTGGTTGAGTCCCGGGGCCCGCCGGTCGTGCCGCCGCCCGCGTAGCGCCGGCGACTGCTCCAGCACCAGGTACGTCGGGCCGAGCCGCCAGGAGCGGCCGGCCGGCCACTCCTGGTACGGCGTCCAGCCCAGCTCGCCGAGCAGCCAGCCCCAGCTGCGGATGGCGGCGGCCAGGTCGGGTACCCAGACCTCGACGTGGTGCAGCGTGCCCACCGGCGCCCTCGGCGGGCCCGGGTGCCCCGTGGTCAGCGCTTGCCGCCCGGCACCCATAGCACATCGCCGCCCGGATTGGCCGTTCTTGACAGGATGAACAGCAGGTCGGAGAGCCGGTTGAGATACTTTGCCGGGAGCGAGCTGGTCCGATCGGGGTCGTGCGCGACCAGGGCCCACGCCGCCCGCTCCGCGCGCCGGGCCACTGTCCGCGCCACGTGCAGCAGCGCCGCGCCCGCGGTGCCGCCGGGGAGGATGAAGGAGTCGAGCTTGCTCAGGCGTGCGTTGTACTCGTCGCACCAACCCTCGAGGCGCTCGACGTACTCCTCGGTGACCCGCAGCGGCGGGTACTTCGGGTCCGGCTCGACCGGGGTGGCCAGGTCGGCGCCCACGTCGAACATGTCGTTCTGGATCGACGCCAGGACGCCCCGCAGCTCGTCGTCGAGCTGCCCGAGGGCGAGCGCCACGCCGATCGCGGCGTTGCACTCGTCGACGTCCGCGTACGCGGTGATGCGCGGATCGGTCTTCGGCACCTGCTCGTTGTTGCTCAGCCTGGTCATGCCGGCGTCGCCGGCCTTGGTGTAGATGCGCGTGAGGTGGACGGCCATGACGCACAGCCTACGGATACCGGACCTGACGATCCCGGCGCGTCCGGGCGGAGCCGCCCTGCGGCCGACCGGGTTGGGCCCCGGTGACGCCGGTCATCCGGCGGTCAACGACGTCGACGTCATCCGGGTGCGCGGCGAGGCCCGCCTGGCGGGCACGGTGCATGTGGTCGGCGCCAAGAACTCGGCGTTGAAGCTGATGGCCGCCGCGCTGCTCGCCCCGGGCCGCAGCGTGATCACCAACGTCCCGCGGATCACCGACATCGCGATCATGGGCGAGGTGCTCCGCCGGCTGGGCTGCGGCATCCACTTCGACGCCGACGACCCGGTCGACCCGATGGTCGCGAACGGCGGGGTCGCCCGGTCCCGGTCGGTCGTCATCGACGTGCCCGACCAGCCCGGCACCGAGGCCGACTACGACCTCGTCCGCCGGCTGCGCGCCTCGATCTGCGTGCTCGGCCCGCTGCTGGCCCGCCGGGGGTACGTGCGGGTGGCGCACCCCGGCGGGGACGCCATCGGCTCGCGAGGGCTGGACATGCACATCGCCGGGCTGACCCGGATGGGCGCCGAGATCTCCGGCGAGCACGGCTTCGTGATCGCCTCGGCGCCGCACGGCCTGCACGGCGCGGAGATCGTGCTCGACTTCCCCAGCGTCGGGGCGACGGAGAACCTGGTCATGGCGGCGGTGCTGGCCCGCGGGGCCAGCGTCATCGACAACGCCGCCCGGGAGCCGGAGATCGTCGACATCTGCACGATGCTCAACCAGATGGGCGCGCGCATCTCCGGCGCCGGCACGTCGACCCTGCACATCGAGGGGGTGCCGGGGCTGCGGCCGGTGCGGCACGCCACGGTGGGGGACCGGATCGTGGCCGGCACCTGGGCCTTCGGCGCGGCGATGACCCGGGGGGACGTCACCGTGACCGGGGTGGATCCGCGCTTCCTGGAGGTCGCCCTCGACAAGCTGGTCTCGGCCGGCGGCCTGGTGGAGACCCGGGGCGACGCGTTCCGGATCCGGATGGACGACCGGCCCAAGGCCGTGGACGTGGTCACCCTGCCGTACCCGGGCTTCGCGACCGACCTGCTGCCGATGGCGATCGGCCTGGCCGCCGTCAGCGACGGGGCCTCCCTGATCACCGAGAACATCTTCGACGGCCGGTTCATGTTCGCCAACGAGATGATGCGGCTGGGCGCGGACATCAAGACCGACGGGCACCACGCGGTGGTCCGTGGCCGGGAGCAACTCTCCGGCGCCCCCGTACGCGCCACCGACATCCGGGCCGGCGCGGGGCTGATCATCGCCGGGCTCTGCGCCGAGGGGGTCACCGAGGTCTCCCACGTGCACCACGTGGACCGGGGCTACCCGGACTTCGCCGCAGACCTGCGGGCGCTCGGCGTCGAGGTGGAGCGGGGCACCGCCCCCGAGGAGCCGGAACTCACCATCTGAGCCTCGCCGCCACCCCGCCGTCGGCCGCGGCGGCACGCCTTAGCATCCGTTCAGGCGTGCCGACTAGGGTGCTGGCAGACACTCAATCAGGCGAGGGAGAAGCAGATGGCGGGTCGACTCGCGGTCGTCGGGGCCGGGCTGATGGGCTCGGGCATCGCCCAGGTGGCGGCGCAGGCGGGCTGGCAGGTGACGCTGCGGGACCTGGACGACGCGGCCACCAGGCGGGGCGTGGACGGCATCCGGAAGTCGCTGGAGAAGTTCGCCGAGAAGGGGAAGATCCAGGCGTCCGACGTCGAGGCGGCGCTGGGCCGGATCACCCCGACCACCGACCTGGAGGCGGCGGCGGACGCCGACATCGTCGTCGAGGCGGTCTTCGAGAAGCTCGAGATCAAGCACGAGGTGTTCCGGGCGCTGGACAAAATCTGCAAGTCCGACGCGATCCTGGCCACCAACACCTCGGCCATCCCGGTCACCCAGATCGCCACGGCGACCGAGCGGCCGGAGTCGGTCGTCGGCACCCACTTCTTCTCGCCGGTGCCGATGATGAAGCTCTGCGAGCTGGTGCGCGGCTACAAGACCAGTGACGAGACCCTGGCGACGGCGAAGGCGTTCGCCGAGGGGATCGGCAAGACCGTCGTGGTGGTCAACCGGGACATCGCCGGCTTCGTCACCACCCGGCTGATCAGCGCGCTCGCCATGGAGGCGGTCAAGCTGGTCGAGTCCGGCGTGGTCTCCGCCGAGGACCTGGACACCGCCTGCAAGCTGGGCTTCGGCCACGCCATGGGCCCGCTGGCCACCATCGACCTGACCGGCGTGGACGTGCTGCTCAACGCCACGAAGAACATCTACACCGACACCGCGGACGAGAAGTTCTTCCCGCCGGAGCTGCTCCAGCGCATGGCCACCGCCGGCGACCTGGGCCGCAAGACCGGCAAGGGCTTCTACACGTACTGACGCCCGTCCGGGGGCGGCGGCGTTCCCCGGCCAGCTCAGCGGACCGCCTCCGCCGGCGCGGGGGCGGTCCGTCGCAGCCCCGAGGTGAGCGCGACGGTGGCGGCCAGCGACGCCGCGGCGAACAGCGCGACGGCCCGGTGTGCCGGGACCAGGTCCGCGACCGTGCCGGCGAGCACCGCGCACACCGCCTGCCCAGCCAGCATGCCGTTGTGGTGCAGGCCGAGCACCTGGCCACGGGCCTCGGGTGGCGAGTGGGTGATCAGCCGCTCCTGCAACGGCAGCCCGGCGGCGAAGCCGACCGAGGCGACCAGTGCGACGACCATGGCCAGCGGTAGCGGCGGCGACAGCAGGAAGACCAGATAGGGGACTGCGAGCAGCAACCGCAGCGTGGGAACCCACCGCTCCCGGCGGGCCCCGGTGAGGAACCGCCCCACCACCACGTCGCCGATCAGCATGCCGAGGGCGGCAGCGGCGAACAGGAAGCCGGCGCGATCACCGGCGTACGGGACGAAGAGCGCCTCGCACCCGACGATCAGACCGCCGGGTACCCACAGGTTCAAGAAGAGCGACCGGCGGCCCCGGTCCGCCCAGAGTTCCCTGTTCACCCGCACGGTACGCGCGATCGTCGTCCGCTCGGTGACCCGCACCGGGCGTTCGGACAGCCCGAACCAGCCCACCGCCGCGGCCACCGCCCGGAGCACCGCGGCGAGCAGGAACACCTGGTCCGGGCTCAGCAGGACGAGCAGGGCACCGGCCAGTCCGAACCCGGCGATCTGCATCACCCCGACGCTCGTGTTCATGGTGGCCCGGGCCAGTACGTAGGCGTTGGCCGGCAGGATCTCGGTGAGCAGCGCCCACCTGGCCCCACCGGTGATCGAGCCGACGTACGCGCTGGCGAAGATGATCGTGAACCGGGCCCACAGTGGCAGCCCGGGCACGGCCTGCACCGCCGCCCCGATGGTGACCAGCACCGCGGCCAGGGTCAGCGCCCGGCGGGGCGGCAGGCTGTCCGCGGCCGACAGCAACGTCAGGCTGCCGAGCACGCCGGCCAGCGGTGCGCCGAACATGCTCAGCGCGGTGAGCAGCGCCGAGCCGGTCGACGCGTAGGTCAACGCGCCCAGCGCCAGCGCCGACGTGGTGTGCGCTGCGATCCCCGCGCAGTTGGCGAGGAACAGGTTGCGGAATTCACGGGTCGCGAACAGCTCTGCGTACGTTCTCACGGGCACGATCGTGTGGGGCGCCGGGCGGATCTCGTAGAGTTACGTCTGGAGGCGAAACGTGGGAGTCTGGCACGTGCCGTCGGACCTGCTTGCGCGGAGCCGCTTCACGGTCTCGCCGATGGTCGACACGGTCGCCGCGCTGCGCGCGCTGCACGACCCGCGCAGTCCCTGGCAGCGTGCCTGGCGAAGGCCCCACATCGAGGCATTCCGGCGGATGCTGGCCGCCCGGCCAGTGGCCCGGGCGCTGCTGCCCGCGTCGTTCAACCCCAGGTGGACCGCGGATTTCCTCACCATCGCGCCAACCTCGCCCGAACCGACGTTCCCGACGGAGCTGGCGGCCGTCGCGCGGTTGTCCGACGAGCGGATCCGGACCGACCTGCGGGCCACCCACCCGGCACCGCTCGCCGCCGAGTTGCTGGCGGACGGTCTCACCGGTGCGGTGGTGGAGCTGCTCGACTGGGTCTGGACGCACGCCGTCGAGCCGGAGTGGCCGGAGCGGGAACGCCGGCTCCGGGCCGACATCGTGGCCCGCACCACCGCGTTGAGCACAGGCGGCTGGGCGGGGGTGGTCGCCGATCTCAACCGCAACATGCGGTGGCTGGGCGACGGCCGTCTCCAGGTCAACGACTATCCGGAGCCACCGCTGTCGCTGGACGAGGCCGAGCAGCTGGTCTTCGTGCCGGCACACTGCCGGCGCGGCTGGGTGGTGTGGGACATGCCCACCCGGTTCGGGATGGTCTATCCGGCACGCGGCATCCTGGTGGACCCCGACTCACCGGCGCCGGACGGCCTCGCCCGACTGATCGGCGCGAACCGGGCCAACATCCTGGCCCGGCTGGACGCGCCGCTGAGCACCTCGCAGCTGGTGGCGGTGACCGGGCTGTCCCTCGGGACGGTGAGTGACCACCTGCGGGTGCTGCTCGACGCGGGCGCCGTCAGCAGACGGCGGTCCGGGCGCGAGGTGCTCTACTGGCGTACGCCGCTCGGTGCGACGCTGGTCGGCGGTGGGTGAGCGGGGCCGCCCGGCCGGCGCGCCGGAACCGCTTGGGCGGATCAGCCGTCGCGCTTGGTGGTCCAGCGGAAGGTGGTCAGGCAGAGCACCAGGCCGATCACGCACCAGGCGACGAGCACCAGGGCGACCCGGTCCAGCTCGAACGAGCCGCCCGGCTCGCGCGCGCCGAAGCTCTCCGGCAGGAAGACCGCGCGCAGGCCCTGGCACATCCACTTGAGCGGGAAGAGCGCCGCCACCTGCTGCATCCAGCTCGGCAGCTCGGTGAAGACGAAGAACACCCCGGAGATGAACTGGAGCACCAGCGCGACGGGGGTGACGACGGCCGGGCCGCCACGGGCGGTGCGGGCCAGCGACGAGATGGCGATTCCGCACAGCGTGCAGGCGGTGACGCCGAGCACCGACACCCAGCCGAAGGTGAGCCACTTCGCGGCGGTGCCGGGCAGCGCCAGGTCGAACATCGCCACCGAGACGGCGAGCAGCAGCACGGTCTCCGCGACGCCGATGGCGACGACCATCAGCACCTTGCCGGCGAACCAGACCCACTTCGGCATCGGCGTGCCCCGGTAGCGCTTGAGCACCCCCCGGTCCCGCTCCATCGGGATCCAGATGCCGAGGTTCTGGAAGCTGACCGTCATGAGGCCGGTGGCGATCATGCCGGTGATGAAGTACTGGGTGTAGCTGACGCCGGGCGCGATCTGGTCGCCGAAGATCGACGCGAAGATCACGATCATGATGACCGGGAAGCCCATCGTGAAGACGACGGACTCCCGGCTGCGCAGGAACTGGGTGATCTCCAGCCGGCCCTGCCGCAGGCCGAGGGTGACCGGGCCGGGCCGGCGGGCGGGGGCGGTGGCCGGCGGGGCGGGCGTGGTCGTGGTGGTGGTCATCGGTGTCCGATCATCCGCAGGTAGACGTCCTCCAAGGTCGGCCGGGTCACCGTCAGGCCCGGGACCTCGCCGCCGAAGCGCGCGGCCAGCTCCGCCACCAGCGCCGTCGGCGTCGCACTCTCCACCGCCTCCGGCTTCCCGTCCGGCGTACGCCAGGAGACCGTCGCCAGGGCCGCCTGCCGGTCGCCCAGCCGGTCCGGCGCGGCGACCTCGATCACCCGGCCGGCGGCGATCACCCCGACCCGGTCGGCCAGCGCCTCGGCCTCGTCGAGGTAGTGGGTGGTCAGCACGATGGTGGTGCCGGCGGCGGCCAGGTCCCGGATCAGCTCCCAGAACTCCCGGCGCGCCTCCGGGTCGAAGCCGGTGGTCGGCTCGTCCAGGAAGAGCAGCTCGGGGCGGCCGATGATGCCGAGCGCGACGTCGAGCCGGCGCTTCTGCCCGCCCGAGAGGGTGTGCGTGCGCGCCTTCGCCTTGCCGGCCAGCCCCACCCGCTCGATGACCTTGTCGGGATCGTCGGCGCCGGCGTAGAAGCCGGAGAAGTGGCGCACCACCTCGGCGACGGTCAGCTCGTCGAACTCGCCCGTGCCCTGGAGCACGATGCCCACGCGGGAGCGCCAGTCGGCGGCCGGCTGGGCCGGGTCGCTCCCGAGGACGCGGACCTCGCCGGCGTCGCGCTGCCGGTAGCCCTCCAGGATCTCCACCGTGGTGGTCTTGCCGGCGCCGTTGGGGCCGAGGAGGGCGAACACCTCGCCGCGGTGGATGTCGAGGTCCACGCCCGCCACCGCGACGTTGTCGCCGTAGGCCTTGCGCAGCCCCCGGACGGAGATCGCGAGCTCGTCATGCATGTCGTCAAGTGTGCGGCCTGGCCGTGGCCGCGGCCCCGCCGGGGTGTGGCGGTCCGGCCCATGTCGGGGGCTTCGCACCCGGCCGTCCGCTCCATGGATCTGTGTGGTTTTCCACAGCTCCGGTGACTGAACGGTAACTTAGACTCCCGCCATGGACGAGAAGGCTCTCCCGGGTCGGCTGCCCGAACGCGACCGCCCGTGGGTGATGCGCACCTACGCCGGGCACAGCTCGGCCGCCGCCACCAACGCGCTCTTCCGCCGCAACCTGGCGAAGGGGCAGACCGGCCTGTCGGTCGCCTTCGATCTGCCGACGCAGACCGGCTACGACCCCGACCACGAGCTCGCCGCCGGCGAGGTGGGCCGGGTGGGCGTACCGGTGGCGCATCTCGGCGACATGCGGGCCCTCTTCGAGGGCATCCCGCTGGCCGAGATGAACACGTCCATGACCATCAACGCGCCCGCGATGTGGCTGCTCGCCCTCTACGGCACGGTCGGTGCCGAGCAGGGGGCCGAGCTGTCCCGCTGCGCCGGCACCACCCAGAACGACATCATCAAGGAGTACCTCTCCCGGGGGACCTACATCTTCCCGCCGGCGGCGTCGCTGCGGCTGACCGCCGACGTCATCGCGTACACGCTGCGCGAGATGCCGCGCTGGAACCCGGTGAACATCTGCTCGTACCACCTCCAGGAGGCTGGCGCGACGCCGGTGCAGGAGGTCGGCTTCGCGCTCTCCACGGCCGTCGCGGTGCTCGACGCGGTCCGCGACTCGGGTCAGGTGCCCGCCGAGCGGATGGGCGACGTGGTGCAGCGGATCTCCTTCTTCGTCAACGCCGGTGTGCGCTTCGTCGAGGAGATCGCCAAGATGCGCGCGTTCGGCGCGCTCTGGGACGAGATCACCCGCGAGCGCTACGGGGTGGAGAACCCGAAGCAGCGCCGGTTCCGCTACGGCGTGCAGGTCAACTCGCTGGGCCTGACCGAGGCGCAGCCGGAGAACAACATCCAGCGCATCGTGCTGGAGATGCTCGGCGTGACCCTGTCCCGCGACGCCCGCGCCCGCGCCGTGCAGCTGCCCGCCTGGAACGAGGCCCTCGGCCTGCCCCGGCCGTGGGACCAGCAGTGGTCGCTGCGCATGCAGCAGGTGCTCGCGTACGAGTCGGACCTCCTGGAGTACCCGGACCTCTTCGCCGGCTCGCACGTCATGACCGCGCTGGTCGACGAGATCGTCGCCGGGGCCCGGGTCGAGCTGGAGAAGGTGCTGGAGATGGGCGGCGTGGTGGCCGCCGTGGAGACCGGCTACCTCAAGAGCGCGCTGGTCGCCTCGCTGGCCGAGCGGCGGCGCCGGATGGAGGCCGGCACCGACGTCGTGGTCGGGGTCAACAGGTACACCGAGACCGAGCCGTCGCCGCTGACCGCGGCCGGCGCGGAGGCCGTCGAACAGGTCGACCCCGCCGTCGAGGCGGCCGCCACGGCCTCCGTACGCCAGTGGCGGGCCGGCCGGGACGGGGCGGCCGTCGAGGCGGCGCTGGCCCGGCTCCGCGCGGACGCCGCCACCACGACCAACCTGATGCCGGCGACGCTGGAGTGCGTGCGGGCCGGGGTGACCACCGGCGAGTGGGCCGGCGCGCTGCGCCAGGTCTTCGGCGAGTACCGCGCGCCCACCGGCCTGGCGGGCGCCGCCGGGGCCGGTGGGGACGCGACCCTGGCCGCCGTCCGGGAGCGGGTCGCCGCCACCGCCCGCGAGCTGGGCAGCGGCCGGTTGCGGCTGCTGGTCGGCAAGCCGGGCCTCGACGGGCACTCCAACGGCGCGGAGCAGATCGCGGTGCGCGCCCGCGACGCCGGCTTCGAGGTGGTCTACCAGGGCATCCGGCTTACCGCCGGGCAGATCGTCGCCGCCGCCGTGGAGGAGGACGTGGACCTGGTCGGCCTGTCGGTGCTCTCCGGCTCGCACCTGGCCGCGGTGCCGGCGGTGCTGGACGGGCTGCGTGCGGCCGGCCGGGCGGACCTGCCCGTGGTGGTCGGCGGGATCATCCCGGCCGGCGACGCCGAGCAGCTGCGTGCCGCCGGGGTGGCCCGGGTCTTCACGCCGAAGGACTTCGCCCTCACCGGCATCATCGACGAGCTGGTCACCGTCGTCCGGGAGGCCAACGGCCTGGGCTGAAAGAAGGTCCCCTGTCGGCGCCGGGCGTCGACAGGGGAGCGGTCCGGGCGGGTCAGCGGGCGGTGTAGGTCATGCAGTCGGCCATGTCGTTGTCCGGGCCGACCTTGATCGACGGCGCGTGGCACTCCAACTGGTCGTTGTGCCGGCAGTCCGCCCGCTGGCAGGCGCCGACCTGCGCGATGAGACCGTCCACGCCGGCCCGGACGGCGGGCATCTCGATGAACGTGTGGCAGTGCGCGTGGTCCGGGCTGCCGATCGTGATGGCGAAGGCGTGGCAGTCGTTGGTCTGGTTGTACGCGCAGGCCGCGACCACACACTCCTGGACGCGGGGCATCTCCATTGCTGCGGTCATCGCGGCCTCCTCAAGGGTCTTGCCCTGATTTTAGGCTTTTGGAGGTGTTCACGATGCGGATTCAGCCCTGTCCGAGCACCTCCGACAGCGGAGCCGGCTCCAGACCGCGCTCGGCGAGCCCCGCCAGGATGTGTGGCAGCGCCTCGTCCGTCATCGGCGCGTTCGCCTCCGTCACGTGCAGGACGATCACCGAACCGGGGCGTACGCCGGTCAGTGCCGCCCGCACGACCGGCCGCCAGGACGTCGCGAACGGGTCGCCACTCACCACGTCGCCGTCCACCACGGTCAGCCCCAGCGGCGCCAGCGCGGCCAGCGCCTTCCGGTCGTGGCACAGCCCCGGGAAGCGGAAGTACCGGGTCTGCCGCCCGCCGTACGCGGCCACCACGTCGAAGGTCCGCGCCACGTCCGCGGTCATCTCCCGCTCGGGGATGCGGGGCAGGCCGTAGCAGTCCGCGGTGAACGCGAGGTGCCCGTACGTGTGGTTGGCCAACTCGAAGCGCGGGTTCGCGGCGAGCCGCCGGGTCACCGCCGGGTACTGCTCGACCCACTTGCCGGTCAGGAAGAAGGTGGCCGGGACCCGCTCCCGTTCCAGCAGGTCGATGATCCTCAGGTTCGCGTACGACCGCACCGCGCCGCTGCGCAGCTGGTACCGCATCGCGTCCGTCATGTCCGCGTCGAAGGTGAGCGCCACCTTGTTCCCCGTACGCGGCCCGTGGTCGACGACCGGCGGCCTGCTCCCCGGCGGCGTGGCGCCGGGCACCGTCGGGGTGGGGGTGGGTGCCGCTGTCGGCCCCGAGGGCGTCGGCGTGACCTCCGGCCCTGCGCCCGGAAGCCGGACGATGCCGGCGGTGACCGGTGTGCGCAGCGGGGCCGGAGCGGCGAGGAGAGCCGCGGCGGCGACCACGGCGGCGACGGTCGCGGCCAGCGGAACGCGGGAGATCTTCACGGGCACCGGGAGATGATGTCAGCGCTTCGTGTTCTGCGTGTGCCCGGTGTGGGGGTTGTGGTTTCCGGTTCCGGCGATGTGGCTGAGGTCGCCGTTGGCTTGCGCTGCGGTGGGGGTGTTCGTCTGGCTTGCGCTGCGGTGGGGGTGGTCGGCGTCGGCTTGCGGTGCGGTGGGGG